>JAIXOS010000073.1 GCA_027486695.1 Chitinophagaceae bacterium
ACAAAAGTCGACCGGATGTAGAATCGTAAGCCTTTTTTTCATCGAGCGTAGTTGCCTGAATAAGTTGTCCGCATTTCTTTTTGTAAATCACTTTCCGATACTCTCCATTGAGAATGGCAATTAGGCAACTTTCATTGAGCTGACCCGTAATTTTAGTCATTTCTTCGTTGGCTACTTGCCACATGCTTTGATAGCCGCCGGTCATTTTTGTATTGCTTGTATTTAATCGGCGCCCAAGCAAATATCCCTTTGGATGATTGGATTTTTCCAAATACCCCCTTGTTAGCAGCGTTTTTACAATATTGGCACAAGTAGTGGTATTCATGTTTAGGTCTTTAGCCATCTGCCCCAACTGCTTAGGGGTATCTTTATCGATAGATAAATATTCAAGAATATCTAACGCTCTGTTGACTACCTGTATCATAGGTATTTATTTTTCATACAAACAAGAAAAAATCGTTCATGCAATAATTGCATTTGTTTTACAAAGTAAGGAACTATCGCTTTTAAAGATGTGTTTGTTTTGCTTGTTTATTGGGTTTACCTATTTTTTTCTTAATAAAAGTATCGTTAAAAAAACATTCAATACCCCTACGGTTACCACAGCTGCCTTGTTCTTTAAGCGTAATTTCGTTGTTTTTAAATACAAAATCAATAATACAAGGGTCGCCACTTACACTGTATACAGCATTAGTTGCATCCTTTAATTTCATATCACCTTTTAATTCACCAATACAAGTGCCTCCTTTTTTTTCAAAATGAATGAAAAACAAATAGGTATTGGCATCTTTACCATCGCGCAGCGAAATAAAATTCTTACTATCTTCCAAATAATCGCCACTGAGTTTGTTTTTTTGAGGAAGCGTATCAATAGGATTGAGAACCACCGACAGTTTAGCCACATCTTCGTTGCTATCGTTGACTACCACCATAAAAGTACTTGTTGTAGTGGCATAAATCCACCCTACACGGGTAAATTGAAGCAATTTGGTTTCAGGATTGATTTTTTCTTGGCTTACTATAAAAGTAGGTTCTTTATTGACTGTTAAACTGTATTGGTATCCTTCGTTTTGTTGGTTATCGAACAAAATTCTTGCAGCAAGGAATTTGTTTTTTTTGCTGAATACCAAAACCACTAGAAATACCTTTTTTTTCTGTTTTACATTGGCTAACAGATAATATTCTTTGTCTTTCGGTTTTTCTACTCGAACAACCGGCAGAATTTCGAATGACTCATCCGTATCAATTGCCGGTTGCAACACTGAGTCCGGAATAAATTGGTTGAAAATTTTGTGGCTAATGTGGGTGGTATCGCTTGTTTGCAGCAATGCCGTATCTGCAATAGTATAGGGCAATGCTGCTACTGGAAAAGCTGCTACAAAATCATTCACTTTTACAGGTATATCGCCACTTAGATTTGCTTTTTTTTGTTTACATGCAATGGTTAAAGTAAATATACATACAAACAGTACCCAATATTTCATTTGTCCGGTTTTATAGATTTGGCAGTGCAATTTGCTACATTTTCATTAGCAACCAATAGAAAGTTGTTGAATAAATGCCGAAAGTTAGTAAAACCTAACCGATAGACAAACAAACACCTACACCTAATAAAAAAACGTATAGTAAACGATTTGTTAAAAAATGTAAACAAACCACCTTAAAACGCCTCTAAATGACCATTGTGCAATCCAAAACCACCCAATTTGAGCAGCAGCCAAGTAGAAAAAGGCATATATTTTTATACAAGTGCCTCTCTATTCGTAGCTTTACGGGTGGTTATTGTTACCAACCAAGCTAATACGGGAGACCATACACATGAATGCCGATAATTTACGAAAAGATACTTCTTTGGGTGAGGTGCACGATAGTGTAGATACTACGGTACATCGAAAAGGTTGGAAACGTATACTAGCCTACTTTGGCCCTGCTTATTTGGTTAGTGTAGGCTACATGGATCCCGGCAATTGGGCTACCGATTTGCAAGGAGGGGCCAAATTTGGCTACCAACTCATTTGGGTGCTATTGATGAGCAACCTAATGGCATTGCTTTTACAAAGCTTAAGTGCTCGTTTAGGCATCGTCCGCCGACGCGATTTAGCACAAGCCAATCGCGAAATCTATCCTCCCTTCGTTAATTTTTGTTTATACCTGCTTGCCGAACTAGCTATTGCGGCCTGCGATTTAGCTGAAGTATTGGGCATGGCAATAGGCATACACTTATTGGTAGGTCTACCCCTTATTTGGGGCGTTGGCATTACGGTTTTAGACACTTTTCTATTGCTTTGGCTGCAACGCTATGGTATTCGTAAATTAGAGGCCTTTATTATTGTGTTGGTGCTGATTATTGGCCTATCATTTTTACTGGAAATTATATTTGCCAAACCACACTTTGGCGACGTGGCGTTGGGCTTTATCCCTTCTAAGCTAAACAAAGAAGCTTTGTATATTGCCGTGGGCATCATTGGCGCTACAGTAATGCCTCACAATTTGTATTTACACTCCGCTTTGGTTCAAACACGAAAAATACTGCCCACCACCGAGGGCATTAAAAAAGCACTGAAATACAATTTGATTGACAGTGCAATAGCACTAAACGCCGCTTTTTTTGTAAATGCAGCCATTTTAATACTAGCGGCCTCTGTATTTTATGCTTCGGGTAATACCCATATTGTTAAAATTGAAGAAGCACATCAATTGATGCAACCCCTTCTAGGCAATAAATTGGCGCCGATGCTTTTTGCAGTTGCGCTTATTGCTGCCGGACAAAGTTCTACCGTAACAGGAACACTTGCGGGGCAAATAGTCATGGAAGGCTATTTAAGTTTGCGAATAAGCCCTTTATTGCGCCGATTAATTACCCGACTGATTGCTATAGTTCCTGCAATGTTGGTCATTCTCTTGTATGGGGATGAAAAAGTTGACGATTTACTGGTTTTTAGCCAAGTAATACTCAGTTTACAATTAGGCTTTGCCATTATTCCACTTATCCATTTTGTGAGCGATAAAAAAACAATGGGCGCATTTGCTATTGCTTCGTGGGTAAAAGTGTTGTCGTGGCTTGTAGCATTGGTTTTGGTGGGTTTAAATGTAAAGTTGGTGGGCGAAACAGTGGTAGACCTTTTACAAACACAAGAAAACATCTATCTAAAAGCGGGATTGGTGATTCTATGCCTTGGTTTTGCATGGCTGTTTTTAACCATGACTTTTTTACCATTTATTCAAAAAAGAAAAACGAATAAAGAAAACATATTGCACAAAGCAGCCTTGCCTCTGCAAAATTTAACTATCCCACCTACAAGGAAAATAGCCGTTGCTTTAGACTTTAGCGAAAGCGACGAAAAGCTAATTGCTTACGCCCTAAATCAAGGCAAAAAAGACGCAAGCTACCTATTGTTGCATGTGGTAGAAAGTGCTAGTGCCTCCTATTTGGGTAATGAAAGCGATGATGCAGAAACCCGAAAAGACAGAGAACGACTACAAGCCTATGCCCTACAATTGCAAAGCCTTGGCTTCCATACCGATATGGCCTTAGGTTTTCAACACCGTAAAAAAGAGATTGTACGATTGGTAAAAGACTCACAAACAGATTTGTTGGTCATGGGAGCGCATAGACACACAGGTTTGCAAGACTATTTATTTGGCGAAACCATTGAAGCCGTAC
>JAIXOS010000082.1 GCA_027486695.1 Chitinophagaceae bacterium
ACCTATTTGCGAAGCTTTGAATGTGCATTATAAAGCACAGCATAAAGCTATTTCGGAAGATGAAATTTTAAGTCAACTATCCTCTATCCAAAGGATAGTTGCCGCTGATAACAAGCAGCGGGAAATGCTTTGTTTGCCAGAAAAATACATTTACGGGTGGTTATTTTCTATCAACAGCGAAAGTGAGCATTTGAAAAAGTACAAGCTCGAATGCTACGAAATTTTGTACAACCATTTTCACAATATTATTGCCGATAGGGTTAATGAGTTGCAGCAAAAAAAACAATTGCAAGAGGCGCACCAAAAACTACACTTGGAGCAAATGGCTACCAATAGCACCTACAGGCAGCTTGTAGAACTGCAACAAAAACTAAAAGCAGTAAACAAAGCTTTGGCGCAAAACGATAATACTTTGCTTAATGGGCAAATAGAAATGAGCTTTGAAAACAACTAACTACCGTCTATACAGACGGTAGTTGCCGATGGTAGCAACTATGGTCTCTGAAGCCCATAGTTTGCAAACTACTTAACAAAAAAGTTTACAAGTTTGTCAATCAGTTTACAAGCATTTGTAATTTATTTTTTGGCAGTTTGAAATATTCCGTTCTATTTTTGTGGGGCGAAATATTTAACCCTTAAAACACATTTTCAATTAAAAAAGACTGAGAGTAAACATATAGGCATCCGAGCGGTAGTCCCGCAATCTCTTTCCCTCCACTTTGTGTAGGTTAAATGTTTCGCAGCGGATGCCTTATTTTTTAATTTTTTAATTTTTTTCAAATGCGAAACGAAAAAAGAGAAAACCCAATGCAAGATGAAGTAATCATCTTAGATCAAGAAGCCGCCAGATTTATCCGTAAGTTCCCCAAAGAAAAGTTATCACCAGATGCACTCAGCCATTTGCAGCTAGTACTGCAAGAACTGCTAGAGGATTTGCCTGTAAATCAAATGTTGCACCCCGTAAAATGCAAGCTGATGGCTGCACTTGTGTACGAAATGGAAATAAAGTATGGCGAATTGGAAGATTGGCGCAATGCTATTCAGTTTCAAATGGAGGCAAACAGCCAAATGCTTATTGAACTTCCCGAGCATTTAAAAAGTCAAACCTGCTACCAAGAAATAAACCAATGGCAGCATCGTTTATTAAAATTCATCAATAGCCTCATTGATAACAATTTAAGAGTTTACCGAAACATTACCGCAATGTAACTTAGCTTATGCCAACCCCCACTCATACCATAGAAGAAGTAGCAGGCCGCAAATGGATAGTGCGTAACAAGCCACCTCATTTGCGTGCCCGCTACAACTTTGGCCAAGGCGATTTTGACGTGGTAGAATGCACAGAGCCAGAAGAGAAGAAAGCTAAACTACTCATCAAAGCAAGATTGTTTGCAAAATCCGTTTTTACCTACGGAAAAAAAGTTTAAAAAATGTCTAGTAAAAACACGACAATTTAAAAACATTGCCTTATCTTTGTCAAACAATTAACCGGTGAGGCACACCACTAAAAAAACTGCACAATTTTTTATGACTACTACAGTTAAAGTTTACGCCAACAAAATTGAAAGCAACAACAACTTTGAAAACAGAATTTTAAAAGTTGTACCATCTACAGTAAATGAAATAGTGATTGATGAGGCAGGCATGGAGCGTGCATCTGGTTACGGACAATACAAATATTTTATTAAAGGATCAGTAGATGGGGAGTCTTTCTGCTTCAAACAACATTCTACTAACTCTCAAGTATGGGATTGGTATCAAAGTTGCGAAGCAAACAAACCTTTTATTGATTGGAAAAAGAGGTTGATTATTTGTTTGTTGGATAGCTATTTTCAATCTATTTAATCCATGGGGCGAAAGCCCCTAATTATAATACATGAAACACACTGACTACACCCTCCCCGAATTTACTTTCTTCGAAGCTACTAGCCATTTGGGCAATCCATTAGAAGGGCGTGATGTATTGCAGCACATTCGCAGCTACACCATACTAGAAATTATTGCACTAGATAGCGTGATGTTGATGGACTTTAGCAAAAGCCAAACCCACGAATTTGAGTACAAAAACATAGTGGGGATCATAGAAAAGCATTTGTTTGTGCTGCACTTCACATTGGCCGAAAGCGATGAACTGCCCGAAATATTTGCTAAGTGCGAAGCCTTTTATAAAGATTACCTTACTTGGGAAGACAATAATTTATTAAACCAAGCAATTCATGAAAGCAATTAATTCGAATAAAATAGAAAAATTATTAAATGCGTTATATAGAACAAACGTCCCTTTTCATTTTGAGCAAAATTACCCTGAACGAGCCACTTTGCTTTTTCGTATGGCGGGTAAAAATGATTTAAATATTAATATTTCAGCCAAAACAAAAATTGCTGAAGTTCTTGAAAAAGTATCTAGTTACTTTTTAATTCCAAATATTCCGCAACTTGTCATTACGGATGACCCACGTATTGATAATAAAAAGCCGGAAGCAGTTAATACAAACGCCATCGACCTACTCATACAGCTAACCCAAAAGCGCAACTGGCACCAAGGCAAACTAGATCGCAAGGTTGCAAGCTTTACTAAAAAGAATGTAGCACTTGGCAAAGTATCTTACGAGAAAGCAGTTGAGATTCTACAGCTACTCGGTTATCAAAAAATACAAGAAGAAACTTGGCACGCCCCTTAATTGGGGCTTTTATTTTGCTATTGGTATTTCTTGCCAATGGGTTGTAAAACGTGGGCTTCGCATCTCTTGCCGCATCTTCCATGTCTTAGCATTGCCTGCACTCGCAACCGATATCATATCAGAGCCATAAGCTACATTGATGTTGTCAATAGCAAGCATCAGTTTTTTGTTCAACTTTACCGGTGGCGCAAATAAATTTTGCTGAATGGCTTCTTCGCTTTGTATGCGGCCAAGCAAAACACCTCCTTTTTTATATTTTAAACCAGGACGATATACCTCCCTAATCAGTTCCACAGCAAGCTTGGCAATAGCTATCGTGTCAGATGTAGCAGTTGCTAAAAGTCGATAATTACCAATGGAGCGAGTAGTATAAAAACCGTCGTCCTTATTTTCATATACTACAAACACTTGCAGTTCGCCAGCTACAGAAGATTGCCTCCGCAACTTTTCTGCAGCTCGGCTTGCATAGGTTACAATCGCTTCTTCTATTTCCTTCAGTTCGGTAACGGCTCTACCAAACATGCGCGAGGTAAGTATCATTTTTTTTACTTCCCGTGGCGGCAACATTTCGCCCATTTCCTCGCCTCTTAGTTGCCTTACCAAACGTTCCCCTACCACCCCGCCCAATTGATG
>JAIXOS010000254.1 GCA_027486695.1 Chitinophagaceae bacterium
CGGGTGCAATTGTCATGATGCTTAAGGGCGAAAACAGCAGCAAAGTCATCAAAAATATTAAAGCCAAAGTAAAGGCAATTGAGGCCACATTGCCCGAAGGGGTAGTAATTGAGCCATTTCTAGATCGTACCAAAATGGTGAATAATGCCATCGGTACAGTGGAACAAAACTTGCTTGAAGGGGCATTGATTGTTGTTTTTGTATTGGTTTTGTTTTTGGGAAATTTTCGTGCGGGGTTATTGGTAGCCTCCGTTATTCCATTGTCTATGCTTTTTGCCATCATTATGATGAATTTGTTTGGCGTAAGTGGCAATTTAATGAGTTTGGGGGCATTGGATTTTGGTTTGTTGGTAGATGGAGCTGTTATCATTGTAGAAGCGGTCATGCACAAATTGCACCATAACAAGCCATCAAATACCACTGCTCGCTTAACGCAGGCTCAAATGGACCTAGAGGTAGAAGGTTCGGCAAAAAAAATGATGGGGTCTGCGGCTTTTGGGCAAATGATTATTTTAATTGTGTACTTGCCGATACTTAGCTTACAAGGTATTGAAGGGAAAATGTTTAAGCCTATGGCGCAAACAGTTGCTTTTGCCATTATTGGTGCTTTGCTATTGTCGCTTACCTATATTCCCATGATGAGTGCCGTTTTTTTGAGTAAAAAAACCGGACACAAAAAAAATCTGTCCGATACCATGATGGATTTTTTTCAACGCTTGTATGCACCTGTTTTACATAGGGTTTTGCAAATGCCCAAAACCATTGTGGGGGCTAGCTTTGCGGCTTTCGCCATTGCTATCTATGTGCTTGCCAATATGGGTGGCGAGTTTATACCCAAATTGGAAGAGGGCGATTTTGCAGTAGATACCCGCATGCTCAGCGGTACTTCGTTAACAACTACTATTCAGGCCACCAAACAAGCATCGGCAATTTTAAAAGCTAAATTTCCGGAGGTTGAAAAAGTGGTGTGCAAAATTGGTTCGGGCGATATACCAACCGATCCAATGAGTTTGGAAGCCGCTGATATGATGGTGATTTTAAAAGATAAAAAAAGGTGGACATCGGCTCATTCCTTTGATGAGCTTGCCGAAAAAATGAGTACGGCCTTAGCCGATGTGCCCGGCATTGCTACCGGCTTTCAATTTCCTGTGCAAATGCGCTTTAATGAGTTAATGACAGGTGCCCGCCAAGATGTGGTCATCAAAATTTTTGGCGAACACCTTGATACGCTAGCTGCCTACGCCACCCAAATTGGTGCTATTGCTCAAAAAATTGAGGGTGCTAAAGATTTGTATATCGAAACCGTAACAGGAGTGCCACAAGTGGTTATCCAATACAATCGAGAGGCTATTGCTCGTTTTGGGGCTGCTATTGCAGATATCAATCGCTGTGTACAAGCCGCTTATGCAGGTGCTGTTGCAGGTGTGTTGTTCGAGGGCAATAAACGTTTCGATATTGCCATTCGCCTAGATGCTAAGGATAAATCTATAGATAACATTCGTAATTTAATGATTGGTTTGCCCAATGGTACACAAGTTCCTTTAGGGGTATTGGCACAAATCAATATACAGGATGGCCCTTACCAAATCCAGCACGAGGAAGCGATGCGCAGAATTAGTTTGGGTTTTAATGTGCGCGGTCGCGATGTACAGTCAATTGTTACGGAACTGCAAAACAAAGTTGCAACACAAGTAAAGTTGCCCATTGGCTATACGGTTAAATACGGTGGGCAATACGAAAATTTGCAAAATGCTACCAAGCGACTCACCATTGCGTTGCCAGTAGCCCTGCTACTGATTTTTTTATTGTTGTTTTTTGCCTTTAATCGGTTAAAATATGGGCTGCTTATTTTTTCCGCTATCCCACTTTCTACTATTGGGGGCATTTTTGCTATGTGGCTGCGCGGAATGCCTTTCAGTATTTCGGCAGGCGTTGGCTTCATTGCCTTGTTTGGCGTGGCTGTTCTAAATGGCATTGTGCTTATTAGTGAAATGAATTATTTAAAACCTCAATTCCCAAGCAATATCCATCAAGTAATTGTACAAGCTACGCAAACCCGTTTAAGGCCGGTTTTAATGACGGCCATGGTGGCATCATTGGGCTTTTTACCAATGGCCATGAGTAACGGAGCCGGAGCCGAAGTGCAACGACCACTTGCAACTGTGGTAATAGGAGGCTTGGTTACCGCTACTTTGCTCACCCTGTTGGTATTGCCTTGTTTGTACCAAATGCTCGAAACTTCTTCTCCTAAAACTAAAGCATCCAAGCATGAATAATTTTTTAATGATACCAACTATAGTATCGCTGTGGCATCGCCTGTTGCGTCGCAATCCTTTCATCGTTCATAACAATAGGCATCTTTTATTGGGTATTTGTTTGGGCATCGTCGGTTTTGTTGTAGCTCCTTCTACAGCTGTATTGGCGCAGCCAGCCTATCCACTTAGTTTACAACAGGCCATTCAATTGGCTATGCGCAATAATGCGCAAATAAAAGCCAAACAATTGGCCGAAAAATGGTCGCAAATCATGCAATCTACTGCTGTAGATTTCGGTAAAACCCAATTGGGTGCCGATTTGGGGCAAGTGAATACAGCAAGTTTTGATACAAAATTTTCCATTGCCCAAAACTTCTCATTACCTACTCTCTATAAAAAACAACAAGCGGTAGCAGGCACGGTATTGTTGCAATCGCAAACGCAAACCCAATTGCAAATGGCCGATATTGTAAAACTTGTTAAGCAAGTTTATTTGCAATTGCAGTATTTGGCTAAGCAAAAAGCGCTTTTACAAAAAGTAGATAGTTTGTATCAACAATTTGCCGGCATTGCCCAATTGCGCTACGAAAAAGGCGAAAGTTCCTTGCTCGAAAAAACAACCTTAAACAACCAAGTACAACAAGTGCATCTGCAAAAACAAATGTTGCAGGCAGATGAATCGGTGGCCATATTGCAGCTACAAGTACTGCTGCAAACAGCTCAAGCTTTTCAAATTACCGATTCATTAAATGTACGCCCGCTATTGATTGATACAACACTTTTAAAAACACATCCGTATTGGCAGTGGCAACAGCAGCAGCACCAATTGGCTGTTCAGCAAACAGCTCTCGAAAAAGCTAAATTATTGCCCGATGTTAGTTTGGGTTACACCAACCAATCTTTTGTAGGTTGGCAAGTAAACAAAAACAGAACCGAGCAGTACGTAAATGGTACCACTCGCTTTTCTGCTGCGCAGCTTGGCGTGGCCATTCCCTTGTTTGCTAAAGCGCAAAAAGCCCGAATACAGGCTGCCAAAGCCAACGAGGCAATAGTGCAAGCCAACGTTCAAATTGCACAAACCGATATGCAGCTGCAAGTACAAAAATGGGGTGTTCAACAGCTGCAATATTGGCAGGCACTTCAGTATTACATCAGCAATGCGTTGCCGCAAAGCAATGTAATGATTGCCAATGCCAATGCACATTACCAAACAGGACAAATCAGCTATTTAGAATGGACTACCCTAATGACCAATGCGTTTTCCATTCACAGCCAATATGTACAAACATTGTGGCAGTTCAATCAATCACAAATAGAACTCGATTATTTATTAAATCCCCTACATCATTAATTTTTTGATCACCCTTCAATTGTAAAAAATGAAATCAACTATTTTGTTATTTGTATATATAGCCTTCTCTGTATCATGTAACCATCGCGCAGCTGAATCAGGCAACAATACTTCCGTTGCTGAAGCGGATGCTGTAACCAATACGGTTAGTTTAACGCCTGCACAATATAAAAATGCAGCCATTCAGCTAGGAACGCCAGTTGTAACCACCATACACCAAGTACTCAATGCTACAGGTACGGTAGATGTTCCTCCGCAGAGTTTAAACAGTATTTGTTTTCCGTTGGGAGGCTACTTGAAAAGTACGAATCTGCTGCCTGGTTCAAGTGTACAAAAAGGGAGTGCTATTGCTGTTATGGAAGATCAACTATACGTGCAGTTACAGCAAGATTATTTAACGGCCAAAGTGAAAATGGAGTATTTGCAGCAAGACTTACAACGCCAAAAATCGCTGAGCGATAACGATGCTGTGAGTAAAAAAGCATATCAAATGGCTGCAAACGAATTCAAAATGCAACAAATTGTACTTCGCTCTTTGGAAGAGAAACTGAAAATAATTGGCATCAATCCGGCCACACTTACTGTAAACGGTATCTCAAAAACAGTACAGTTACGTTCTCCTATTTCCGGGTATGTAACCAAAGTAAATGTGAATATTGGAAAATATGTAAATCCAACAGATGTTTTATTTGAAATTGTAGACCCCACCGATATACATGCGGCAATTACTGTGTTTGAAAAAGACATCGCATTGATACAAAAAGGAATGAAAGGCACTGTAGCCTTGGCCGATAAGCCGGATAAAAAATATCAGGTAACCACTATTTTGGTAACAAAAAATATCAGTGAAGGACGAACAGGGTTGTTGCACTGTCATTTCGAAAATGCCGGACACGATTTGTTGCCGGGCATGTTTTTAACGGCCAATATGCAAGTAGGAAGCCAAAAGCAAATAGCCGTACCTGAACAAGCGGTGCTACGGTACGAGGGTAAGCATTATGTGTTTGTGGCTAAAAATCAGTTTACTTACCAACTTCAGCCTATTCAGGTAGGCCAAACCGAAAATGGATTAACGGCCATTGCCCCAATTACAGATACAAGTTGGTTAAAGCAACAAATTGTTGTAGCCAATGCCTATGCTTTGTTGGGTAAAATGAAAAACAAATCAGACGAATAGTAGCGATTGTTGGCGTATAAATCATTAGCAAAAGATAGCACATTGTTGATATTCTTTTGTCTGCAATTGTATAAAGCGACTCTAGTGTTTTACCACTATAGTACTTACATCAGTCCTTCATCGGCAAAGCTGTAGTAGCCCTCATCGCTTACAATAATGTGGTCGTTTACAACAATATCAATTAGTTGTGCGCCCGTTTTTATTTTTTGGGTGAGGGTTATATCGGCTCTACTTGGTTTTAATCCACCACTTGGGTGATTATGACATAAAATGAGGCCGGTGGCATTGTGCTGCAATGCGAGTTTTAAAATAATGCGGGGGTCGGCAATCGTGCCGGTAATGCCGCCATGACTAATGATCTCGTGGCCAAGTACTTTGTTGCCGGCATTCAAAAACATCACCAAAAACAATTCATGGTTTTTGTGCTGTAGTAAGGCTTGCAAATAGCCTGCCGCATCGTTGCTACAAGTAATGGTGGTTTTCTTTTTGTCGCTTAAATTGCGCCTAATGCCAAGTTCCAAAGCAGCAGCAATAGTGATGGCTTTTGCAGGGCCTAAGCCTTTAATTTTTAACTGTAAGAAATCTTGAATGGAAAAACGTCCTAATTTTTGCAAATTATTGTCAGTTGCTTGTAGCAGTTCTTTAGCCAAATCTACAGCACTTTTATCGGGTGTTCCGTTATTGATGAGTATGGCCAATAATTCCGAATTGCTCAATGCAGCTGCACCTTTCAGCAATAATTTTTCCCTTGGTCTGTCGTCTTCTGCCCAATCTTTTATGCCTGCCATAGTTAATAATTAAATAAGATGGCAAAATAGGTATTTTTAGTTTTTTATGGTACAATGGTTTTTTTTGTTCAAAAAAACAGTCGATACAATTACCTTTGCGCCAACCTCAATCACAATGATGAATCCTTCTGTAAAAATTTTTTCAGGTACAGGCTCTCAACATTTGGCCGAAAAAATTGCAAAGCGTTTTGGCACCAATCTGGGAAAAGTAAATATCCAAAAATTTAGCGACGGCGAATTTCAACCTATTTTTCTAGAAAGCATCCGTGGCGATTATGTTTTTTTGGTTCAAAGCACGTATTCACCTACCGATAACCTAATGGAATTGTTGTTGATGATTGATGCTGCTAAAAGAGCAAGTGCCTACAAAATTGTAGCTGTATTGCCCTATTATGGTTATGCACGTCAAGATAGGAAAGACAAGCCTCGTGTGGCTATAGGGTCTAAACTAATTGCTACTTTACTCGAATCGGCAGGAGCCGATAGGGTAATTACCATGGATTTGCATGCGCCACAAATACAAGCTTTTTTTGATGTGCCAGTAGATCACCTAGATAGTAGCGCTATTTTTATTCCATACATTGAACAAATGCGCTTGCCCAATTTGTGTTTTGCAGCGCCCGATGTAGGTAGCACCAATCGTGTACGGGAAGTGGCTAGTTATTTTAATGCCGATATGGTCATTTGCGACAAGCACCGCAAACGCGCCAACGAAATTGCTAGTATGGTAGTAATTGGCGATGTAAAAGGTAGAGATATTGTGTTGATAGATGATATTTGCGATACAGGAGGCACTTTGGCAAGGGCTGCAGGCTTGTTGAAAGAAAAAGGTGCAAACAGCGTTCGTGCATTGTGTACACATCCCATTTTGAGCGGTAAAGCGTATACCAATATTGAAAACAGTGTTTTGGAAGAATTGGTTGTTTGCGATACCATTCCACTAAAACATCCGTCGCACAAAATAAAAGTATTAAGCGTGGCCGATTTGTTTGCAATTGCCATACGCAATGCATACGAAAATAAGAGTATTACCAGCTTATTTATACATTCTCAGTTGCGTGGTAGCAGAGAGCGTCATTAAATATTTTGAATATTATTTTGCTATAAAAGCGATGAAAGAAGGAGAGAAGAGCCTTTTTTCATCGCTTTTTTATTGCTATTTTCTTATAAGCGCGTGAAATGTGGTTGTGAAGTTGTACTTTTGCGCCCTAAATTTTTAAACAATGAACATAGTTACAATCGAAGGACAATTGAGGACCGAAACCGGCAAAAAAGCAGCCCGTCAGTTGCGCTCTCAAGACTTGGTGCCTGGTGTAATTTACGGTGGGGCTTCAGAAATTACTTTTGCAGCAAGTGCAAAAGCTTTTAAACCATTGGTATATACCGGCGATTTTCAGTTAGCACAAGTAAATATTGATGGCAAAAGTTACACTTGTATTCTAAAAGATTTACAGTTTAACAAAGTAAGCGATGCTTTAACGCACGTAGACTTATTGGAACTGGTAGACGATAAAAAAGTTATTGCAGATTTGCCATTGAAATTTGTAGGTACTTCTGTAGGTGTGAAAGAAGGTGGTAAATTGGTGCTTAAAATGAAAAGCGTAAAGGTAAAAACCTTACCTAAGTTTTTAAAACAAGCTATTGAGGTAGATATTACCAACTTAAAATTGAACGAAAACTTACGTGTTGAAAATATCGTAGAGCCAAACTTCGAAATATTGAACTCTCCACGTATTCCTATTGCTTCTGTGGTAATGACTCGTCAGTTGAAACAAGAAGAAGCAGCAGCTAAAAAATAATTTTATTCTACAATTTTTATTAAGCCTCCTACTCAAGGGGGCTTTTTTTATTGATTAGGTAATTTGACTTTTACGTTTTAAGAAGAGTAAAATGCCAAGTGAGTGCAAAAATCAATTGTTGCATAGGGCTGTAAATGTGGAACGGTGCCAACGCCACTAAAACCCAATAGTAGAAACGGACTATGGCTCATTCAAAAAGCTAAGGCTACCTTGTAGCCAATCTTGGTAACTATGCATCTTTGGAAATTTGTTGGATTGCTATTTAACTTTGCAGCATTATGAGCAAATTTTTGATTGTTGGATTAGGCAATATTGGTGAGGAATACCACAAAACAAGACACAACATAGGATTTGATGTAGTAGATGCCTTTGTATTGAAACACAATGGCATGTTTAAATTGGATCGACTTGCTTACGTAGCCGAGGTAAAGTGGAAAGGGCGCTTGTTTGTATGTGTAAAACCCACAACGTACATGAACTTGAGTGGCAAAGCGTTTAAATATTGGATGGATAAAGAGAAAATTCAAATTGAAAATACTTTAACTATTGTAGACGATTTGGCATTGCCTCTTAACAAGCTGCGTTTGCGTCCAATTGGTAGCGATGCAGGTCACAATGGATTAAAAGATATACAATTCATGTTGGCTACCGATAAGTACCCCAAATTGCGTTTTGGAATCGGTAATAACTTTCCAAAAGGGATGCAAGTACCTTTTGTATTGGGCAAATGGCAAAAAGAAGAGTTGGTCATTGTAGCTAATAAAATAGATAAATCAGTAGAAATTATTGAACAATTTGCAACAATTGGCATCGAAAAAGCCATGAATGCTGCAAATAATTTAGTGTTTACACAATAAACTTGCAGAACTCTAGTTATTAGTAGAGGAATATAATTCATTTAGCCATTTACAACCATCCGCTTATTCTTAAGCAAACATAGGTTGCAGGTTATTTGGTTACTATTTTAATACTATTACTATGAAGATTTTCTGCGTTGGGCGGAATTATATTGAACATGCAAAAGAATTGGGCAACGAAATACCCGAAGAACCGGTTATTTTTATGAAACCCAAGAGTGCATTGTTGCAATCACTTACGCCCTTCTATTATCCCGAATTTTCTAACGAGCTTCACTACGAAGCCGAAATAGTATTACGTGTTTGCAAAAATGGCAGATACATACAAGAACGCAATGCGGCTAAATATTTCAATGCCATTAGTATAGGTATTGATTTTACTGCTCGCGATATTCAAAATGAATTAAAAAAGAAAGGCTTGCCATGGGAAAAAGCCAAGGCTTGGGACAATAGTGCCTTTGTGGCCGATTGGATTCCTACTACGCCCGATGTTCTCAAAAATCCAATTGTTTTTTCGCTGAAACACAACGGACAAACTGTTCAGAAGGGCAATACCCAAAACCTCATTTTCTCTTTCGACGTACTGATTGCACATATATCCAACTATTTTTCTCTCAATATAGGCGATTTAATATTTACCGGTAC
>JAIXOS010000326.1 GCA_027486695.1 Chitinophagaceae bacterium
ATATCAAAGGTACCGCCACCAAGATCGAATACGGCAATTTTTTGATCGGTTGATTTTTTATCCAACCCGTATGCCAAAGCGGCAGCGGTAGGTTCGTTTACAATACGGCGAACATTTAAGCCTGCAATTTCGCCTGCTTCTTTGGTTGCTTGGCGTTGTGCATCGTTAAAGTAAGCAGGTACCGTAATTACGGCATCAGTTACTTCGGTACCCAAATAGTCTTCAGCAGTTTTTTTCATTTTTTGCAACACCATAGCCGAAATTTCTTGTGGTGTATACAAACGTCCATCAATATCAACACGAACGGTATTGTTATCGCCTTTAACTACTTTGTAGCTCCAATGGCTGATTTCTTCGGTAACTTCATCAAATCTGCGACCCATAAAACGCTTCACCGAAGCAATAGTGTTTTGTGGATTGGTGATTGCCTGACGTTTAGCGGCATCGCCTACTTTTCTTTCACCGTTCTTTAAAAAACCGATGATAGAAGGGGTTGTACGGCGACCTTCTTCGTTGGCAATTACAACAGGCTCGTTGCCTTCCATTACGCTTACACAGCTATTGGTAGTTCCCAAATCGATACCAATGATCTTTCCCATAATTTTTATTTTAACAATGTGAGTGTATTAACATCTACACACGCCTATTCAACCTTTGTGCCACGGACAAAAAGTGTGCAAAATTGTCAGCTATTTACTGTTTAGGTCATAGCAATAAGCCAACTTTTCACCTAAGCACCTAGTTGTGCATGACATTTTTGTAAGCAAGGGTGTTACAAAATGCCATTTATCCTACTCACCTACCGTAGCTAATATGCTTGTGAAGCTTCAGCCAATATTTCTTAGTACCTACTGCATGACAGCTTCGAGCAGGTAGGCAGTTAAGCTCATGTAATTACCACAATAACGTCACAATTAACCACATAAAGTGTGGTGAACTGTGGTGTTACTGTGGTGTTGGTGTGGTTTTGATACGAAAAAGTCCCCTACTTGTCTGCCTACAAAATGGCAACAAATAGGTTTCAATGGAAACCCAATTCATCCAACAATAGGTATTTGATTATAGCAAAGAGAGCCCCCGTTACAAAGCAGTTCTATAGCCAAGTGTGCTGACCCGAGAATGGAACGTTGACACCCTAGCCCCGATAGCAGCGGCTACACCGGTGAGGGTTTTGTGCGCCCGATTGGTGCCGGAGTAATAGCGGATAGCGGGACCGAAGTAGCCATGTATTAACCCTGATGGGCTCCTAGTCAAAAAAAGAGATGCTAAGGAAAATGTGTTTAGGTAGGATTTTGGATAAAGGCATCGAACGATTGAATGCCAAGCATTTTTTCAGTAATAAATCCTTCAGCGTATTGTACGCCAATGCGCTTTCCCAACAACCTTGCACGCCCTATCACGGTTTCGAGAAATTGGGGAGAAGAAATATAGGTTTGTGGTTCGTGGCTATTTTCGGGCGCATTAAATTGGGTTGTGTAACATAGGATTGCTTGTAATTTTTGTTGAAAGTGTGCCGAAACATCCACAATGAAGGAAGGGTTTAAATATTTGTCTTGCAGGTAATGAAACACATAAGCAGGGCGAAATGCCGCTTGTTCCTGTTGCTGATACATAGTTGTTATTTTGGGCAAGCCCGATAAAAAAGCAGCCGTTTGCACCAACTGTGCACTGCGGCCATGGTCCGGATGCCGATCGTCGGGGGCATTGCAAAGCACAATTTGCGGCCTAAAACGCCTTATGGCCTGAATAACTAGCAATTGACTAGCTTGGTTATTTTCAAAAAAGCCATCGGCAAGTTGCAAATTGATTCGTATAGATACGCCCATCAATTCGGCAGCCTTACTTGCCTCCTCATCGCGGGTTTCGGCAGTGCCACGCGTACCTAGTTCGCCACGCGTTAAATCGACAATACCTACTTTTTTCCCTTCGGCTATTGCCGATAACAGCGTGCCGCTGCAACCAAGTTCTACATCGTCGGGATGCACACCGAAAGCCAAAATATCTAATTGCATTGCTGTACTCATTTGCGTGAGTTGCAAATTTGAATGTAAATGAGCAAATCAACTAATAGAGCGCATAATTTATTTGTACACCTAGGGTTCTTTTTTGGGCAAAATTGTCCAAAAACTTATTCGCAACACCCTACAAGTTGCCCAACCGTGGATAAACAAATGCCTTTACTTGCCTACCGTTGTGGCACCAAACCACTGCACCTTAAATACGGCTAGCGATAGGTACAAAAAAACTGCCCATGCTTTTGAGGGCATGGGCAGAAAAAAAAACAAAAAAAAGAAAGTGCTATTTCTTGCCGTATCTTCTGTTGAACTTATCAATACGACCTGCGGTATCAACCAATACGTTTTTACCGGTATAGAAAGGGTGAGAGGTGTTTGAAATCTCCAATTTAATTACTGGATATTCGTTACCGTCTTCCCATGCAATTGTTTCTTTAGAATAAGCAGTTGATTTGCTCAAAAAAGCGGTACCGTTACTCATGTCTTTAAACACTACAAAACGGTAACTTTCGGGATGGATACCTTTTTTCATAAATTTGATTTTTAGGTTTTACGGATTTTGCCGTAAGATTATTATTTTTTGGGAGTGCGAAAGTACGGCTTTTCACCAAATTTCGCACATTTTTTTTAGTACTTATTTTCCTTTTACGATTTCATGTTTTCAAATTGTAAGGGCAAACCAAGGTTAGCCGCTCGGCATGCCGCAATTACTTGTTGCAAATCGTCTATTTTTTTTCCGGTAACCCGTACTATATTGTCCATAATTGCCGCTTGTACTTTAAAACCGCCATCTTTAATCAGTTTCACTATTTTTTTGGCATCTTCTTGTTTCAATCCGTTTTTTACCGACACTTCTTTTTTAACAATTTTGCCGCTCGGATACGGTTCTTTGGAAAAGTCGAAAGCAGCGGCATCAATACCTTGCTTCATTGACCTACTGATAATAACATCGGTCATTTGTTCAATTTTCATATCGCTATCTGCCTCAATTGCTATAGTATATTCTTTTTTATTGAGTTCAATAACCACATGCGCATTTTTAAAATCGAACCGATTGGTAATTTCCTTTTTTACAGTATTGATAGCATTGTCTAGTGTTTGCAAATCTACTTTGCTTGCAATATCGAACGAGGGCATAAGGAGGTAATTTTAGGGAACAAATATAGCAAGTTTTCTGTACGCTGTAGTTGGATTGTACATAGGGGCTTTCGGCTGCAAACAGAGCTGCAACAGCAGTTCGGGCTGTTTTGGGCTCCGCTATCGCTCCGGTACGCACCTTAGCAGGATGCGCACCAAGCCCGCCACATCCACGCAGCCCTTCCCCTTCCGTAACAATACCAAGCTTTTTGGTGCTCCCTTTTTTTGCAAAAAATGTATGGACTAGGTTCTAACTGTGCTGATGTAAACTAATGGTCAAAGTGCGTCAAAATGAAAAGGCAACAAACCTACCGATACACGATGCCCATAAAAAAAGGCTTTCAACTTTCATTGAAAACCTTTTTTGTAAGCTGTGCGGAAGAGGAGATTCGAACTCCCACGCCCGGTAAAAGGCGCTACCACCTCAAAGTAGTGCGTCTACCAATTTCGCCACCTCCGCAATGATAGGGCTGCAAATATAGTATTTGATGTGTTTCGCCATTTCAGTTTTGTGAAAAAAACTCCTGCTTCTTTCTTCACCACCAAAAAAAGTCGTCCACCCTACCCTTGTTTCATCATTTTTAGCGTAGCAAATACGCCTTTGTTTATAGGATACTTATATATATAATCACCTGCATTCAAAAAAATCTACTTTAAGCACCCTATTTTTTAAGCAAAAAGAAAATATTGCATACTCGCTAGATTTACGTGTGACAACTTACACTTGATACACCCAAAACACTTAAGATATGCGTTTTGACCTTTTTACGAATATGTAATTAACCACAAGCAATTAGAATTTATCCACATTTCCCTTTCTCATTAAGTTTTATTTGCACAATATGTTTTGAATGTATACTTTTAAAATTCAACATCCTATTTACATTTTTTATGTGACTTAGGGTGGCGAAGCCATATTTACCTATTACCCGACAACGTGTATCAGATTATATGAGTCAGGCACCAATTGTAAAACTTGATGGAATTGTACACAAAAACAAGGAATGGATACGCATTGCTTGTGCGCACAATCATTCTATCAATGCCGTACTACGCAACCTACCCAATAGTACCTTTAGCGCTACGCACAAAAGTTGGTTAACCCCCTTGAAGCGCGAAAACTATTTTGCCCTTCGTCAGCAATTGTACACCGCTGCTCAATTAGATGTAGATGGTTTGCGCACTTACTTACAACAACGTAGCACGCAATCAGCCAAACTAGTTGCTATTCCAACAGTAAGCTGCAATGCCCTTCCTGAAGAAAAAGTAACAAGGCCGCGCTCGGCAGAACGCATACCCCCTAGTCCGTCATTTACAGAAATTACCTTTACAGGCATACACGCAGTAAATAGTCATGTGCTACCCAATTTGCGGCAACATTTGATACTAAAAGATTATAGCAAGAATACCATCAGGACCTACTTAGGCGAGATGTTACAATTTTTGCAAACCATCAAAGGCGTACCTGCCGACAGTATGGGTACCGACCGTATCAAAAAATACTTGGCCTATTGTTTTGAAGTAGCCGGATTAAAAGAAGCTACTGTGCACAGCCGCATCAACGCCTTAAAATGTTATTATGAACAGGTATTAAAACGAGAGAAATTTTTTTATGACATTCCTCGCCCCAAAAAGCACCTGCAATTACCTAAAGTACTGAGCGAAAAAGAAATAGGGCGCCTGTTTAGGTCTATTCCCAATATCAAACACAAGGCTATTTTGTTTACGGCTTACAGTGCCGGGCTGCGTGTTAGCGAAGTGGTGCATTTAAAAATCAGCGATATTGACAGC
>JAIXOS010000205.1 GCA_027486695.1 Chitinophagaceae bacterium
AAATGGAGTAAATGTTGCAACTTGATTTATGCCAACAAAGGGTTACAAACCATTGTTGGCTGTTTTGTAGCACTTCAACAATGTTGCTTATGGATAAGGCAACCTAATCGTGGTTTCTAACAAGTTGGAAGCCGCTCATTTATTGGAACACACATTTCCAACAATTAGTAAAAATGACGTCTATTCTTTTTGTTCCAAAAATACACTAATATCAAACCAACCAAGGCACCACCTAAATGTGCTACGTGGGCTACATTATCGCCCGCCGAATTGTTGGTAGCAAGCACTAGTTCTATAGCGGCATAGCCCAAAACAAACCACTTGGCTTTTACCGGAAAAAAGAAATAAATATACAGTTTGGTATTGGGAAATAAGAAGCCAAATGCGGCCAAACAACCAAATACGGCGCCCGAAGCACCAATAGTAGCTTCATCTAAACGCGCATTCAATACTTGCCTAGCAATGTCGTAAGTAATGGGCACATTTTGTGGTACAGATAAATATTTTTGAATAAAATAGGCGGTTGTAGGATTGCCATCGGCAGTAAGGGGATTGAGCGCATAAAAGTCTTTAACTATAGCGGCGTTTTCTATATACAATACACCCATATGACACAATGCTGCACCAATACCGCACGATATATAAAACAATAAAAATCGTTGTCCGCCCCATAGGTTTTCTAAAATAGATCCAAACATCCAAAGCGCAAACATATTGCTTAGCAAATGGCTAAAATTACCATGCAAAAACAAATGCGTTACAAACTGCCAGGGTTTAAACATACTACTTTGCCAAGTATGCAGCGCCAACCACTGATCTATATCTAACCAATGTTGCTGTTCGTTTACATTTTGTGCCAAGAAAAACAATCCGTTGATAATAATTAAATTTTTAATAATTACCGGTAATATTTCAAATCGGTTGGGCCTAAATTCTGTCATGATAATTGTATAAAAGTTAAATAAACCAATCAACGTTGTACTTAGTACTATCGCAATTTCAGCTGTACCACATTTTCGATGTGGTGTGTATGCGGAAACATGTCTACCGGCTGTATTTGGGTTACGACATATTTGGCATCGAGCAACGCTAAATCGCGGGCTTGTGTAGCCGGATTACAGCTTACATACACAATAATAGGCGCTTCCATTTCGAGCAATTTGGATACAAGTTTTTCGTGCATACCGGCACGAGGAGGGTCGGTAATAATGACATCGGGTTTTCCGTGGGTGTCAAAAAATGCATCATCGCAAATCGTAGCTACATCGCCGGCGGTAAAAAAGCTATGTTCTATTCCGTTGAGTGCAGCATTTTCTTTGGCATCGGCAATAGCGTCTTCTATTACTTCTACACCCACAACTTTTGCGGCTTTACTGCTACAAAATATACCAATACTGCCTGTGCCACAATAAAGGTCGTACAGGGTTTGAGTACCGGACAATTCGGCAAAGTTTCGAGTAATGCAGTACAGTTGTTCTGCTTGTTGGGTATTGGTTTGAAAAAAAGATTTGGGGCTTATTTTAAACACAAAGTTTTCCAAGCGTTCCTCTATGTAGCCCTTACCATGGTACGCTATGGGCTCTAAATCGTAAATGCTATCGTTAAATTTGGTATTGATGGTGTACAATAGGGTAGTTATTTCTGGAAATTGCTGCAACAAACTGTTGAGTAACAGTGGTTGCAGTTTTTTATCTACCGCACCCAATACTACATTCACCATTATTTGTCCGGTTGTGGCTATTCTAATAACCACATTTCTTAACCAACCGGTATGTTGTTTGATGTCGTAAAAGCTCGCATTGTGTTCCTTAGCAAATTGTACAATAGCTGTTCGGATGGCATTGGTTGGCTCGGCTTGTAAGTGACAGGTATCTATTTTTACCACTTTATCGAACATGCCTTTGGCATGAAATCCGGCGGCACCGCCCTCGGACATGGCCAATTCGTTAGCCGTAGCATCGGGAAATTGCTTTTTTAGTGCCCACAATTCTTCTTTAGGCACAAAACGACGGGTAGCAAATGTGTATTCAATTTTATTGCGGTAGCCTTCTGTTTGGTTAGCCCCAAGTATGGGTTGTATAGCAGGCAGTGCCACTTTGCCTATACGACTTAGGTTGTCGACTACTTGCTGAAATTTGTTTTGCAATTGTTTTTCGTAGGGTAACATTTGCCACTGACAGCCTCCACAAATACCAAAATGGGAACAAAAAGGTTCTACCCGATCGGGACTTTTTTGTTTAAATGCCAAGGGGTAGGCTTCGGCCCAATCTTTTTTACTTTTGATAATTTGAATATCTACCACATCGCCGGGTACGGTACCTTCAATAAAAATGACTTTTCCATCAACGCGGGCAAGGCTTTTGCCTTCGGCGGCACAGCTTTCTACCAAAATGTTTTCTAAAACAGGTTGTCTTTTTTGTTTTCTCACGGTACAAAAATAAGTGCTGTGGCTGCACAATTGCGTAATTAGTTGTGGAAATGTAGGATTCGTGCAGCAAGCTGTTTTTGCTGAACAGTGCTATACAAGCTCAAAGGCAGCGGGATGGGCAGCAGTAACCCACAGACAACAACAACCGAAGGGCGATTGTTGGCGAGGATTACTGCCGACAGCCCGAACTACAGTTGATTAATGATGTAGGTGTTGCTTGCCCCAAAAATAGTAGTAGCAGTACCTACTCGTTCCATTCGCCGGCACCTTGTCGTACTACTTCGTAGTGATC
>JAIXOS010000356.1 GCA_027486695.1 Chitinophagaceae bacterium
AGACCGTTCATGATAAAATTGAGGTGTTTTGACAATTGCCGCTATTCTAAAAAACACGTTTGACGATTGTTTTCTAGAAGCCACTACCCTACTTCTGCAACGTTAGACTTTGCAAAGACCCGAATTGTTCGGTTTGCTCGACAAGTGCCAATTGACGACTAACTTCAATCGTTATACAAAACCGCTTAACAAACTAAACAACCAACTAAGCTTAGGGAAATATTAAAAACATACTTCAGCTATCCAAACCTGCTTTATGGCAGACAAAATTCGCTTGACTAGACAAAATTGTTCAATTGCTAATCAATAGCGGTTTTACTACGGCTAGACAAGGACTGCATATTTTTGTTTAACTAAAATTTGTTAAGCAATAGCAATCAGCTCGCAGTTTGACACAAAATAACTCGAAGGAACGATTCAAAATCGCTAATAAAAGGCTGGCTAGCTATTAACAGACACAACGCAACCGAATATCAGTGCGAGGAACGAAGCGAAGAAAACCGGCATATAACACGAGGTTTGGCAATAGTGGGGGGCGACAAAACTCGTATTTCAACTTTGGGAACTTTCTTCAACTTCGGTTCCAGCTCGACAGAACGCAACCGAACAGCAGGAACTAAAATTCAACTTTATTTCTTTATTCAACGTGCGACAGCCAAGCGTGACGCAACTCAAAACCCCACCATCGCCAAGCCTTGTTCGTTAGCGGCAATTACCAACAAAATCATAATCAAAGTGATTCCATCACACGAAAGATACACGCAAGTTCATCAGCAAGTGCCATTCTATTTTAGTCTTTGTTCAAAATTTATTGAAGATGACATTTTCTTTATTGAGACCAATAAAATAGAAAATATTTGTTTAAGCCAGTATGAACCATATCATATCGAGTCAATAAAAGCACTATTCCGAATTAAGACAAAAATTAAAGCTCTTAAAATTTATATTAAGAATGCTGACCTGTCCAGACTAAAAGAAATATCTACAATTGAAATTTTAAGTATTGGAGAAAAAAGTTTTAACGTGGACATCACAGGACTTGCTAATCTAAAAGAACTTTATATTTCAAATCCTTCTAAGCTATTTGGTCTAGACTCATTGGTTAATCTACAGGACTTAACTCTTGTAAAACCCTCACTAGAAATATTTGACAGTCAATATCGACACATTTATAGAAGACTAATCTCGTTGACAATACTTGGAGGGAAGGTACCTGAAAAACTAGAAATTTTTGAAAATGAAAACAATCTTGAAAGTCTCGAATTATTTGGAATAAGAAATGAAATGGATTTTGATTTAATCGCAAAAAAAGTTAGAAAACTAACTTGTTTGAAAATTGAAAAATGTAAGTGCTTAAAAAATCTTGACAAGCTTTTAGAGACAGCACAAAATTTAAAATATCTTTCTTTTATTGATAGTGTAACATTGCCGAATACTAAAATAATTTCAAAACTCCCTAATCTAAAAACGCTTGTTGTACTAGGTTCATCATATTTTGAAGATGAAAATCTAGATGAATTACGTAAAATTAATTGGGTTAGTATAGATGACAAAAGACATTACAATTTAAAAAATTGTGATTTAAAGAAAATTATATAACTGCCGCTAACACGAGGTTTGGCAATAGTGGGGGGCGACAAAACTCGTATTTCAACTTTGGGAACTTTACTGAACTTCGGTTCCAGCTCGACAGAACTCAACCGAACACAAGGAGTTTAAACTCAACTTTATATCATCATTCAACGGCAGACGGCCAAGCGTGACCCAACTCAAAACCCCACCATCGCCAAGCCTTGTTCGTTAGCACTCATTTTATGACAAAGCCTATACTATTCATAATGCTGATGACTTCAATAGTTGCTAATGCTATTGGACAATCTCAATTTTACAATAAACTGGCTGACTCTGCTCTGACTTTGACTAAACAATTGGTTCTTTATGACCCCTCTTACTTTGTAATCGACTATCCCAATGGTGATGTTCCAAAAAACAAAGGAGTATGCACAGATGTTGTCATTAGAACTTATAGAAAACTCGGCATTGACTTACAAAAGCTGGTTCATTTAGACATAAAAACAAATTTTCTTGACTATCCAAATAATTGGGGACAAACTAAGCCTGACAAAAATATTGACCATAGAAGAGTTCCTAACTTAATGGCTTTTTTTTCAAGAGCTGGAGCGAGTAAACCCATTACGACAAATTCTAAAGATTATTTACCAGGTGACATAGTTTGCTGGAATTTAAGACATCAAATTACTCATATTGGAATAGTTGCAAGACAGAAATCCAATGATGGAAAAAGAAATTTAATAATTCATAATATTGGTGGAGGACAAGTTTTAGAAGACTGTTTATTTAGTTTTAAAATCATTGGACATTATCGTTATGAAAAATAAAAACGAGTGCTAACATGAGGTTTGGCAATAGTGGGGCGTGACGGAACTCGTATTTCAACTTTTGGAACTTTACTGAACTTCGGCTCCAGCTCGACAGAACGCAACCGAACAGAAGGAATTTAAACTCAACTTTTAT
>JAIXOS010000499.1 GCA_027486695.1 Chitinophagaceae bacterium
TACCTTTTGGGCTTGCGTGGCTTTGATGGCTTGTAACAATCCCGGCCAATCGGCATGATCGCTCAGTACAAATGCGGCATCGGCATTGCTGCGCTTTACATTCCCCCTCACTTGCATCCAACCACTACAAATACCGGTTGCATAGGGCGCAAAACGCTGCATCCAAGTAGTATCCAAAGTACTTGGCGGTGCTATTACCACGGTTCCTTTCAGTGCCGACACCGGCGTTTGTGCGCTGATGGTGTGTACTTGGGGTAATTGGAATCCGGCTCGGAGCAATGCATGGTGTGTGTTGGCAATAGCTCCATGTACAAAAATTTGTTTGGCTACGGGGTGTAAAGCCTGTACTACCCGTTGTGCTTTGCCCAGACTGTAGGCAATTAGCACACTTGTAATACCGTTTGCTTGGTTGTTCAATACCCATTGTTGCATTTGTGCATACACCGCTGCTTGCGGTTGCCAAGTATAAATAGGCAATCCGAAGGTAGATTCGGTAACAAACGTATGGCAGGTAACCGGTTCAAAAGCGCCGCTGAGTCCGTCGTTTTCCAGTTTATAGTCGCCACTTACCACCCACACTTCGCCTTTGTAAGCAATGCGCACCTGCGATGAACCAATGATGTGTCCGGCGGGATGCAAGGATACACTTACACCATTGATGTGTACGGGCTGGTTCCATGCTATTCCCTGATAGGCGTGGTTGCCCAAACGCAATTGCAATAGCGGTACGCTGTGGTGATGACACAAATATTGTTGACTACCCGTGCGGGCATGGTCGCTATGGGCATGGGTAATAATGGCTTTGTTGACGGGCGCCCATGGGTCAATAAAAAAATCGCCGGCGGCACAGTACAATCCTTTGGGGGTACGTTGTATTAACGGAGGTAAAGCCATATTGGTGTTGCTATAATGGATGATGTAAAGTGGAAGTGCTTGTTACCGTGGGTTGCTGCCTACACCGATTGCTGCAATACTTTACCTGTTCCCAATTGTGTGCCCATTTTTTGCGCCAGCTAAATGGTCGTCCGCAAACAGTACATAGCTTGGTGGGTAAATAACTTTTATTGGGATTGCCTTTTGCCATTTGCAAGAAAGTTCGTATAGGGATTGTAACAAATGTACGTGGCAAATAGTTGCTCTATTTCTACCAGCTACTACAAAAACAAGCCTATTTGCCCACTAGCTGCACCGGCTGCTAACATTTAACGCCCCAAATAGATACATTTTGCACCCTTCAGCCGGCACATCCCTGCATTAATTTTGCACCACTAAGTTCGTAGCAAACAGATTATTGCCATTGTAAACAAACAGCATGCAACAAAAAATAGCCATTGTAACCGGTGGAGGTTCAGGTATTGGCTTAGCCATTGCCCAAGCTTTTGCCCAACAACAAATATTCACCATCATTATTGGTCGCAATGCCGATAAACTCAACGAAGCAGTTGCTACTTTGGGCGCATACGGTCAGGCAATCGTTTTCGATTTAAACGAGCTAGACCAAATACCGGCGCTGATTGATCAAATTGTAGCGCAGCACCAACGTATAGATATTTTGGTGAACAATGCAGGCATCAACCTAAAAAAAGATTTTACCGAAGTAAGCAACAGCGAGTTCGACCACATTTTGCGCACCAACACTTCGGCTGTATTTGCCCTTTCGAGGGAAGTAGTTAAGCAAATGCTAATACAAGGCAGCGGCAACATCATCAATATTAGTTCTATGGCGGCACAGTATGGCATTCCGAGGGTGATAGCTTATACTGCTTCGAAAGCTGCTATTGATGGCATGACCAAAGCCATGGCGGTTGAACTTTCGCCCAAAGGCATTCGGGTAAACAGTATTGCCCCCGGATTTATAGCTACTGAAATGAGCAAAAAAGCCCTCGACAGCGATCCCGCACGAAAGGCGAAAGCTTTATCGCGTACCCCTATGGGCTATTTGGGCGAAACTGCCGACATAGGCGCGGCGGCTGTTTTTTTGGCTTCCGATGCGGCCAAATACATTACCGGTGTGATACTGCCCGTAGATGGTGGTAACGCTATCGGATTTTAATCACTTTTACTTTGTTATTCATTTTATGGCTTCTCAATCTGCTCCTTTTATGATGGAACAAACCATGCGTTGGTTTGGCCCCAACGATCCCGTTAACCTTTGGCACATTCGCCAAGCAGGTTGTACCGGTGTGGTAACCGCATTGCACCACATTCCGGTGGGCGATGTATGGACCGTAGCCGAAATTGAAAAACGCAAAGCCGAAGTGGCCGAAGCAGGCCTTACTTGGACGGTGATTGAAAGTTTACCCGTGCATGAGGACATTAAAAAGCACTCGGGCAACTATCAAGCATACATCCATAATTACCAACAAAGCTTGCGCAACGTGGCAGCATGTGGTCTTAAAGTGGTGACTTACAACTTTATGCCTTTGCTCGATTGGATGCGCACCAACATTAGCTATACCATGCCCGACGGCAGCAAAGCCCTCTACTTTGAGCGATTGGCTTTTATTGCCTTCGATGTGTTTTTGCTGCAACGTCCCAATGCTTTTTCCGACTATACGGCTACCGAAATTCGGGAAGCGACTAGCTATTTCCATGCCCTTTCCGATTCCGAAAAAAATACCCTTTTTCAAAACACCATGTTGGGACTGCCCGGCAGCAACGAACCCTTTACCAAACAGCAGATTTTGGAGGCGTTGGCTACCTACAAACACATCAACGCCGAACTGTTGCAACAGCACCTTGCCTATTTTTTACAAGCCGTGGTGCCCGTAGCCGAAGAAGTGGGCATACTGTTGGCCATTCACCCCGACGATCCTCCCTTCCCTATCCTTGGTTTGCCCCGCATTATGAGCACCGAAGCACATGTGGCATTTTTATTACAAGCAGCCCCCTCACCTGCTAATGGACTTTGCTTTTGCACGGGTTCGTTTGGTGCACGCGCCGATAACGACCTTGTAGGAATGGTGCAACGCTATGGCGAGCACATCCACTTTTTACATTTGCGCAATACCAAGAGCGATGCCAATGGCAATTTTTACGAAGCCGATCACCTAGATGGCGATGCAGATATGTATGCTATTGTGAAAGAAGTGGTGCTATTACAAAAAAAACTGCGCAAATCCATTCCTATGCGCCCCGATCATGGTCACCAAATGCTCGACGATTTGCACAAAACCACTTATCCGGGCTATAGTGCTATTGGCCGCCTACGCGGACTTGCTGAACTGCGCGGCTTGGAACTAGGTATTGCCAAATCTATTGGCTAATATACCTTTTCAACCAATCATTTTTTCTTGAAGGGCGTTCCCCTTCGGGTCGGGCTTTTGCTGCTACTCCTCGTTCCGCTTCGCTGCACTGTGGGGTATCCGCGTCAATCCCTAACGCTAGCCCAACTACCCAACATACGCCACTACATTGGAATAATTCGGCATAATGAAATGCATTGGGCAATTGATTTTGAATAATTGGATTGTTGACAACTTGCAGTAACCTTTCAGAAGTTATGACCGGTTGCCGCAAAATGGCGGCACGTTTTCAGAAGTGATGATTGGTTGCCGACAAATCATTACCGCATCAATTGCTGTTGCATTTTCCGCACCCGATCTTCTAATTGCTCCGACGATAAATTGTTACGATTGAGGCCATCGGCTATAATTGGGAAACTCAGAGGGGTAAGCCGCGTAGGATACTTTATTATTATGTTGCTTTCGGCAATGCGCTGCAATGCCTGCCTCAAGCGTACTTCTTCCATTTGCTGACTCATCACTTCCTGATAGGCCTGCCGTATCAATACATGGTTGGGGTCGTATTCGTGAAATACGCGAAACAACAAACCCGCCGACGATTGCAAATGGCGAGCTTTTTTCTGTTCGCCGGGCATGCCCTGAAAAATGAGTCCGCCTATTACCGCAATATCCCTAAATTTCCTACTAGCCATTTCCACGCTATTGATGCTTTGCTGTATATCCAACATCAACTGTTTGTCGCTAAACAATGCCGCTACGTTTTCATTGGTAACAGGAATTGGTTGGTCGCTAAGCAATTCAAAGCCGTAATCATTCATCGATATCGAAAAACTAATGCGGTGATTGGCCGCAATTCGGTGAGCCAATAAGGCGCTCATGGCCTCGTGTACTTGCCTTCCTTCAAATGGATATACCAATAAATGATAGCCATCTTTGTCTTCCAAATGCTCTATCAACAATTCGTGCTGCTGCGGAATGTGCGATAGTTGGGCTTGCAATTGCAACAAAGGTTGTAAGGCTACCAATTCTTCCGGCATATTGGCAAGTGGAGCATAGATGATGGATTGTGCCGCCTGTTGAAATGTTTGGCGCAAAAGTTGCCCCAAATTGGCTGTCAGGCTCATCCGCCCACCCATCCAACTAGGTACAATTGACTTTTTGGAAGCGGATTTGCGCACGATCACTGTCATGTCTTTAATCATTACCAATGCCACATTTCGCCCGGCAAGGGTAAATACATCACCAATTTCGAGCCTGCTGATAAACCATTCTTCAATAACGCCTATAAAACCACCACCCAACATTTTCACCTTCATCATGGCATCGCTCACAATGGTACCAATGTGCATGCGATGCCGCATAGCAGTACGGCGGTTGGTAATTTGGTATTTGCCATTTACCAAGGTTACTTTTTTGAACTCATCATAGCTTTGTAACACCTTTCCACCTTCTGTAAGGTGCAAAAGCAGCTCCTCAAATTCTGCATTGCTCATGTCGGCAAAAGCGTGTGTATTTTTAATTTCAGCAAAAGCAACCGCCGCTTCAAATCCATCACCCACGGCAAGTGTACTTAGGTATTGAATCAAAACATCAAAGCACAGTAACAAAGGCTCTTTACTTTCTATAAAAGATTGCTGAATGGCTTGTTTTAACGCAGCCACTTCCATCAATTCCAGCGAATGCGTAGGTAAAAAATAAATATTGCTGGTTTCGCCGGGAGCATGGCCACTTCGCCCGGCACGTTGCAAAAAACGAGCAATTCCTTTGGGCGAACCCACTTGTATAACGGTATCTACGGGTCTAAAATCGACCCCTAAATCCAAACTTGCTGTACACACGACTACTTTTAGTAAGTTGGTATGCAAGGCATCTTCTACCCAAGTGCGTAAACTTGGTTCCATACTACCATGGTGCAACGCAATAGTGCCGGCTAGGTGGGGCGCTATTTGCAGCAGGGTTTGGTACCACCTTTCGCTCATGCCACGCGTATTGGTAAACAACAAAGTAGTATTGCTTTGTGCAATAATGGGCAGTACTTGCTCGGCCATTTTGAGTCCTAGATGGCCCGCCCAAGGGTAAGTATCTATTTCGTTGGGAATGATGGCGTGTACAGCAATCTGTTTGGATGTATGGGCTTTTACAATGCTCGGCGGCTGTTGTGTTGCATACAACAACACCTTTGCGGCCTCCTCTAAATTGCCAATTGTGGCCGATATGCCCCATATTAATGGCGCACGGTGCCGTTGGTGCAGCAATGCTATTAAATGACTAATGGCCAACTCAACTTGAATACCTCGCTTACTGCCAAGCAGTTCGTGCCATTCGTCTACCGCCACTACTTGCAATGCATCAAAAAGCCGGGCATGTTCTTTTTGAGCAATCAACAAATGCAGGCTTTCGGGCGTAATAATCAAAATTTCGGGAACATGCTTTTTTTGTTGCAGTCGCTCCGAGGCGGAAGTATCCCCATTTCTAATGCCCACCCGCCAAGGCATATCCAAACAAGCCAACATTTCTTCCATAGCCCTGCCAACATCCTTAGCCAAGGCACGCAAAGGGGTTATCCAAAGTAATTGCAGGCCATTGTGTTGCTGCTGACGAAAACCCTTCGGGTATCGATTGATGAATTGTATAAGGGCGCCTAAAAAAACAGCATAAGTTTTACCGCAGCCCGTGGGTGCATTCACCAATCCGCTTTTGCCCTCATGTATTTGTTGCCAAGTTTGTACTTGAAAGTCGAATGGCGCAAACCCTTTTTCAGTAAGTGCTTTATCAATTACCTGAAATCCAACGGACTGCCTAAAAGGTGAATTACCCATAAACCTACTGCTTTAACCAACGTGCAACAATACAAAACGCTGTTTGGTTGCGGCTAGTGCCGCGAAAAATATCCTTGCGGATAGACCACTTGTTCCAAAAACAACCCTTTTGCAGGTGTAGAAAAATCGGCCTTTTGGCAATCTTTGGCCTCAATTATATTGCAAAATTGTTGCACCGATAATTTCCCCCTACCTACTTGTAACATGGTACCAACAAGCCCCCTTACCATACCGCGCAAAAAACGATTGCCGCTTACACTGTACACCAAACTATTGTTTTCCATTGTCCATTCA
>JAIXOS010000243.1 GCA_027486695.1 Chitinophagaceae bacterium
AAAGTTCGGAATGACTACACTGCTGAATGGATTGAAAAAATTCTATGAAGTGTATGACGGTTGGAAAATGGCTGTAGATGTGGGTACACGGTAGGATTGAAGCGGTTACCCCACAGCCGGCATCCTGAAAAGTGACGGCGAGGAGTAAGAGCGCAAAGCCCGACCCGAAGGGGAACGCCCAACTAAATCTTTCTTTCGGCAGGTTGAAACGTTTGTTCAATGGTTAGCTTTATATCAACAAATCTAATGCCGGGGTGTAAGGTACATTTTGAGCAGTGGCCACTGCTTGGTAAGTTACCTGTCCTTTTAAGGTATTGATTCCCTTTAACAAAGCGGGATTTTGAGAACAAGCCTTTTGAACCCCTTGATTGGCTATTTGCAATGCATAGGGTAATGTTACATTGGTGAGGGCAAAAGTAGCGGTTTGGGGTACGGCACCGGGCATATTGGCTACAGCATAATGTACAATGCCATGCTTGACATAAGTGGGTTGATCGTGCGTGGTAATGCGGTCGGATGTTTCAAAAATACCTCCTTGATCAATGGCAATATCTACCAACACACTGCCCGCCTCCATTTGCTGCACCATTTGTTCGGTCACCAACTTAGGGGCTTTGGCGCCCGGTATTAACACTGCCCCTATGACCAAATCGCTCTGTTGTACAGAACGGGCAATATTGTACTCGTTGGACATTAGGGTACTGATTGAGAAGCCAAAAACATCATGCAATTGGGCTAGCCGATCGGCGTTTACATCTAATATGGTTACTTCGGCACCCAATCCTACAGCTATTTTAGCGGCATTGGTACCTGCTACCCCTCCACCTACAATGGTTACTTTTCCACGTCTAACACCGGGTACGCCTCCAAGTAACATGCCTTTACCGCCATGGGGTTTTTCTAAAAATTGCGCCCCAATTTGGGTAGCCATGCGTCCTGCAACCTCGCTCATAGGTGTTAGCAAGGGCAAGGAGCCGTTCGCTAGTTGTACCGTTTCGTAGGCAATGCCAATCACTTCGTTTTGCAACAACGCGGCTGTTAGCTCCTTTTCAGGGGCTAGATGCAAATAGGTGAACAAAATGAGGTTTTTACGAAAGAACCCATATTCGCTTGCAATAGGTTCTTTTACTTTCATGACCATTTCTACATCCCAAGCCTCAGCTGCACTTTCCACTATTGTGGCTCCGGCGGCTTGGTAGGCTTGATTGGTAAATCCGGATGCGGCACCGGCTTGCGTTTGCAACAATACTTGATGGCCGGCTTTTACCAATTGCAATACGCCCGAAGGGGTAGCTGCTACCCTATTTTCGTTGTTTTTGATTTCTTTTGGAATACCAATTTTCATAATCGGATATTTTGTTAATACAATATACCGATTTTTTGCGTACGTTTTTGTTAAAATGGATTGGTGGTATGGGACTTCATGCATTTGGCTACATATCCATTAGTGAGCCGCTTTGCGTGAGCCTTCATACATTTCGTATTCGAGGAGTCTGCAATCGATGGTGGCATTGTAAAACTCGATACGTCTACTTGGCTGTAAGCGTATTTTTTTGGCTAGCAACAAATTACCGGTAAACACATAACCCGTGTAGCCTTTGCATTGCTTTTTTAAAAAATCGCCCATGCGTGCGTAAGTGCCTTCTAAAGCCGCAATATCGCCCAAACGCTCACCATACTCCGGATTGAAAATTACAATTCCCTCAGCTCCTTGTACTACCGGCGTTTGTTCAAAATCGCATACCACAAATTTGATTAAATGCGCCACCCCTGCTGCTTCAGCATTTTTTCGAGCTACGTCTATTGCCAACTGGCTAATATCAGATGCCACAATTGTACCTGCAGCGAAACGCTGAATTTGTGTTTCCAACGTATTTCTTTCAGCTGTATACATAGCTTCATTGTACCCTTTCAAATGCATAAAGGCATAGTTGGTACGCAGAAGTCCCGGAGCTCGTTTGGTAGCAATTAAGGCCGCTTCTATTGCCAAAGTCCCCGAACCGCACATAGGATTGATGAACATGCTTTGCCGATTCCATTTGGTACTTAATATGGCTGCTGCGGCCAATGCTTCAAGCATAGGTGCTTTGCCAGGGAGTTTGCGATAGCCGTGTTTGGCTAATGTTTCGCCCGATGTATCAATAAACACTTCTGCATCTTCATATTTCCAATACAAGTGTACCACCGCACCCGCAAGGGTACTACCGGTATTTGGACGAATATTGCTAACTTCTCTAAACCGGTCTACAATGGCGTCTTTTACGCGTAAATTGGCAAACAAATCGGTTTTGATGCTTTCATGGTACACATTGCTTGTTACGGAAAAATAGCCATCGTGCTTTAAAATATTCTCCCACGGCACTTCTAGCAATTGTTTGTGCAATGCATCAGGGCTATCGCATTTAAACGACAGTATACTATACATTACCTGACTTGCGCAACGCAAATGCAAGTTTAACCGAATACAATCCTGAACCGTGCCCAACAACTCAACACCAGTAGGGAAAGCACGAACAATATTCATTCCCAAAGCGGTTACTTCGTTTTGTAAAGCCGGCGACAGCCATTTGTGGCACGTAATGATGATGCGGCTAGGTGTAGTAAAAATGTGCATATTTAGCAAACATACCGCTTTGAAGCATTGTGGCATACAATGTAACTAAAAAATGTGCTTCCTTCCGCCAATTCAAAACAATTGTGCCCTAGCCTGCGCTAGCATTAGATGGTTGGGTTTAAAAAAAGCCCATCTAGGTGCTTGTAAAGCCACGTCATGTGTGGAAAAATTTATCGTTATTTTTGACAAAAGCTTTTGTTGGCGTATGCATACAATTTATGAAGATGACGATCTTTTGGTTATCAACAAACCAAGTGGCGTAGCTAGTCAGGGCAACGACACCAACACGAATAGGTTGCAAACAATAGCTACGCTGCAAGACGCTTTTCTTGTGCATCGGTTAGACCAACGGGTCTGTGGATTAATGGTTTTGGCAAAAAACAAAGAAAGTTTAACCCAATTAAATCGGTATTTTCAAACGGGTATGGTACAAAAAAACTACCGCGCCATCGTAGGGCAGTTGCCGCCCCTCGATACAGACACGCTGGTACATTGGCTAAAAAAAGATACACAAAAAGCAAAGTCCAAAGCGTTTACAACAGAAGTAAATCAAAGTAAAAAAGCCGTCTTAGTGTATGAACGGATACAATCTTCGCAGCGATACCATTTATTGCAAATAGCGCTTCAAACGGGTCGATTTCACCAAATAAGGGCACAATTATCGGCTATTGGCTGCCCAATTGCCGGCGATATTAAATACGGCTTTCCTCGTACTTTGGCCGATGGAAGTATTTTGTTGCAGTCGTGCGCGCTGCAATTTGCCCACCCACGTACCCAAATGTCGCTTTCGTTCAATTTACCCATACCTGAAAGCTGGAAAAAATATGGGTTTGAAGCGTAAAGTGTTGACTGTTTGATAGATGGCAATGGTAGTTTGAACCACAATGTTCAACAGTTGAACGGTGCCAACGCCAATAGTGCCCAATAGTAGTACAAGCCCTTAGCTCATCAAATAAAAAAGGCTACCGTGTAGCCGTACAAAAAATGTACAAGTACGCGATAGCCTGATTGTATAGAAAAATGAGCTGTTTTAAAAGCCCAACACGTCGGACATGGTATAAATGCCTTTTTTTCCGGCCAAAAATTCGGCGGCCAATACGGCACCACCGGCAAATCCTTGACGATTGTGAGCGGTATGCACAATTTCAATATCGTCGATGGCGGATTGGTACTTGATTTTATGTGTTCCGGGAGCAGGATCAATGCGCTCGCTGATAATTTCCAATTCCGATTCGTTGTCGCTAATATGGTTAACCCATTGTTTTTTGGCAGTAATTTGTTGCAAAATTTGCTCCGCCAAGGTGATAGCCGTACCGCTAGGTGCATCTTTTTTCTGGGTGTGGTGAATTTCTTCCATACTTACATTGTACGAAGGATGCTTGCTCATGAGTTGGGCCAAATATTTATTGACTTGAAAAAACAAATTAACTCCTATACTGTAGTTACTTGCATAAATTAAGCTGCCCTGATTGGCCAAGCAAGCCGCCTCCACTGCCTCCCACTGACTTAACCAACCGGTACTGCCACACACTACGGGCAATTGCGCCTCAAAGCATTTGTATAAATTATCTACAGCACTGTGTGGACTGGTAAACTCGATAGCTACATCGGCTAACTGTAATTTTTCTTTTACAAAATCCTCCGGATTGGAGACATCTAATTTCAATACAATTTGGTGACCTTTTTGTACGGCAATTTCTTCAATGGCTTTACCCATTTTACCATAACCGATTAGTGCAATTTTCATAATAACCTATTTTATAATAATACCTAATTATTTGGATAGTGGCGATTGTTTTTTTCGTTTTTGTACTGCTATGGCAATGCCTGCATTAATGCCTCCGCCCATGATGGGAGCAGGAAACGAGGGTTGAATTTGCAGACTCAAATCGCTACTGACATCAAAATTTTTCAGGTGGCCAAATACGGTGGCATCTGCCACATTAAGCCCCCACATTAGCAGAAAATAAAGTATGGAATAATCCCGATTGCGACGATAGGCATTTCGAGCGCTTTCGTAGGTACTTGCAGATAAGGGCGTTCCGTCAGCGCGTTTTACATCGCTATCAATCAATGGCAAAAGAGAGGCATCGCCATTGTTAGCGGCATACACCGCCTCATATGCAAATTTCGTTTTTTTATAATAACTATCGTTAAAAACGAAAGTGGCTGCTGGAATAGCTAATGCAGCATACACCAAAGGAATTTTCCAATATTGTTTGTTGTAAGCCTGTCCCCACCCCGGTATCATGGCACTACGACGTGTAGCTTTTTGAGGAATGTGCACATACTTGGCAGGAATGGATTTGGCCGGCAGTGTATCTTGCCTATTTATGGTGGCACCAACTAGGTTGGCGCTGCCGATGGCTTGTAAGGGCAGTGCATTTAATGCTACCCACAACAAACAGATGAAAATTACGCATTTGTAATACATGTATTTATTTAGCCTACCACCACATTCATTTGTTCTAAAATTTTGTTCAATTCCTGCAACGAATAGTATTCGATGGTAATACTTCCTTGTCCATTTTTAGCGTGTGCCATTTTTACTTTGGTGCTAAAATGTGAGGCAAGATTGTCTTCAATTTTTTTGTACACCGGTGGCAATACATTGGCTGCTTTGGCACTAACAACGGGCTTTTCTTTTTTATACAAATTGCGCACCAATTCTTCCGTTTGCCTAACACTGAGTGCTTTGTTTTTGATTTCGTTAAAAACGAACAACTGTTTATCGATTGTATCAATATTTACCAATGCGCGCGCATGTCCCATACTTAGTACACCGCTTCTTACGGCAAGTTGGATATCGGGAGGTAGTTTTAGCAATCGCAAATAATTGGATACGGTAGTACGTTCAAGGCTCATTCGTTCGGCTACTTGTTCTTGTGTGTAGTCCAACTCCTCCATCATTCTTTTATAGCTCAAGGCTATTTCTACGGCGTTCAGGTTTTCGCGTTGCAAGTTTTCGAGCAATGCCAATTCCAAAAGTTCTTGGTCGTTAGCCTGGCGAATGTAAACCGGAACATCTTCCAACCCGGCTATTTTAGAGGCTCTTAAACGACGCTCACCGGCAATGATTTGGTACTTACCATTGGGCAAAATGGATACGGTAAGCGGTTGTATGATATCGTGTATTTTGATGGACGCTGCAAGCTCGTTGAGTGCAGTTTCATCAAAATCGCGGCGGGGTTGTTTTGGATTTACTGCAATATCGGCAACGGGAACACGCTTTGCAGCTGTTACCTGCTGTACCACTTCATTTTTGAGTTTCCCCTCGGTGGTTTGTAAATCGTCGTCGATGTTTTGCAAAAGCGATCGAATGCCTTTGCCTAATAAATCTTTGTTGAGTTTGGGTGTAGCCATAATGTTTGTGTAACGTAGTATTCAGCAAAAAAGTAACGAAATGCATTATTTATTCAATAATGCGTTCTTCGTTGGTCATTTTGGTTAAATTGTTTTTTTGCAAAATTTCTTTACCTAAGTTTAAATAATTGGCCGATCCTTTGCTTTCGGCGTCGTACAAAATAACGGGTTTTCCCACACTTGGTGCTTCGCTCAAGCGGGTGTTTCGGTGAACGATGGTACTAAAAACCATGTCGTCAAAATGGCGACGTACTTCGCTAACCACTTGATTGGATAAGCGCAAACGACCGTCGTACATGGTCATTAAAATACCCTCAATTTGTAATTCGGGATTTAATCGGCTTTGAACAATTTTCACGGTATTTAGTAATTTACCAAGACCTTCCAAAGCAAAAAACTCGCATTGTACAGGCACAATCACACTATCGGCTGCCACTAATGCATTTACGGTAATTAATCCGAGTGAAGGAGAACAATCGATGATGATAAAATGGTATTTGTCTCGAACAGAGGCCAAAACGGATTTCATGACGTTTTCGCGATTGGGATAATTGATCATTTCAATTTCGGCACCCACCAAATTTATGTCGCTTGGCATAACATCTAAATTGGGGATGTCGCTTTTTAAAATAACATCTTCAGCTTTTGCATTGTTGACCATACAGTCGTACAAGCTTGCCGTTACATTGTGCAAATCGAATCCCGTACCCGTGGTGCTATTTGCTTGCGGATCGGCATCAACCAATAGTGTTTTGTATTCTAACACAGCCAAACTTGCGGCCAAATTAATAGCAGTGGTGGTTTTGCCTACCCCTCCTTTTTGATTTGCGATACCTATAACTCTTGCCATATATGGATTACTTAAAGAAAGTAAACTTTTAATTTGTTGAACGAAAGATTGCAAATGTAAAATATTCTATTTCCAAATACCACAGTTATCCGTAAAGAATGTTTTATAAAGTAATTATCCCCAAGCTAACCGCCGATTGATTTAAATAGAAATAGCTTGTCCAATAGCGGGCAGCAACAAAGTTTTGCCGGCATCGGCAAAAGCTGCAACGGCCTGTTCCTTATCTACTTTTATAAAGCCAAAGGTATCGTAATGTACCCCTAAAACAGTAGCACATTGTACAAAGTTGCTAGCTTCTATGGCATCGGCTACATCCATCGTAAAATTATCGCCGATAGGCAATATAGCCACTTGCAAGTTGGCCCATTTGGGAATTAGTTGCATATCGAGGGTTAAAGCCGTATCTCCACTATAATAAAGATTGCCTTCTGCTGCTGTAATCACAAAGCCCATGGGATTGCCCCCATAACTTCCATCGGGCAGTCCGCTGCTATGGTGCGCTACCACACATTTAACGGTTCCAAAATCAAAGTTCCATTTGCCGCCCGTATTCATAGGGTGCGTATTTTGAATGCCCTGCAAATTGAGCCAACGTACAATTTCCCATGAAGCGACTACTTTACAACCTGTTTGCTGCGCAATAGTGATTGCATCAGCAATGTGGTCTTCATGACCATGGCTGAGTAAAATATAATCGGGATGAAGGGTTGAGATATTGATATGCTTAGCCAATTCATTGTAATGAATAAAGGGATCGAATAAAATCATTTTTCCACCCAATTGAACGCTAAAACAAGAATGTCCGTAATAAGTAATTTGCATTGCCGTAAAGTTTGATGTATGATTTGGAAAAAAACTTAGCTTGAGTTTATGCGTATTGGCTGCAAATTACAACACATTGCTTCAATTGTTGTGTAAAAACAGTTGACAAAGGCCTTGCTTTTTTATTTTGCAATGGGTACTTTTGTAAGTAATTGTATATTCGCTTTTACAAATACCCTATTTTGATGTATCCACAAGTGTACAAATACTTTGTCATTACCAAAAAACTAACCATACCCGGCATTGGTTATTTTAACATCAAAGCGCTTCCCGCTAAGCTCGATTTTGTAGAACGTGTACTACATGCCCCTACGTTTACGGTTGAGTTTGTACCACAAAATGTAGCCGCCGATAAAAAGTTGTACCAATACTTATCAAAAGAATTGGCCATTGATGAATGGCAAGCCGTTAATCAATTTCAAGAATTTACCGAAAACTTGATAGAAAGTGTAGAAAAAAATGGCAATATTAAACTTAGTGGCATTGGTATCTTACGCAAAAACATCAATAATACTTTGTACTTAGAACCCGAATTGGCCACTAAACCGTTACACGACGATATTCACTTGGCATCTGAAAGTAATACCAACTCTACCGCAAATTTGGTACAATTGTACACAACAGGTAACAGCTTGATATACACAGAAGAATTGGAAAGTGACCAACTAGAAAAAATTGTCAAATCCGAAGCACAAGATTATTGGTGGGTGTGGGCTTTGGTTGCGGCACTAATGGGTGTAGGTGCACTTTTATATTATTATATTTAAACCCTTTAGCGCATTCCAAAAGGCCTATCTTTTATTTCGCTTTTACTTATAGCAAACTACAACAATTCGTTTTCGGGGTAGTGCTTGTCCTATCTTTTGGGTGAATGTAACTAGTTTGGGATGCTTATTGTTTTAAAACATGACAACAACTATTTCGTACCAACAATGCCCTGCTTGCGGCAGTTCACAAATTACCCAAGTTCTCAAAGCTATTGATTATACCGTCAGCAACGAGCAATTTGACATATGGCACTGCCAACAGTGTACCATGAGGTTTACGCAAAACGTGGCAACGCTCGAACACATTGGGAAATACTATCAATCAACCGCTTATGTATCGCACAGTGATACGCAGGAGGGTTTGATTAACCAACTGTACCACCGTGTTAGAAATTTTACCTTGCGGCAAAAACAACGTTTGTTGCAAAAAATAACCGGTTTAAAAAAAGGTTGTTTGTTAGATGTTGGAGCTGGCACGGGTGCCTTTGCACACACGATGCAGCAGGCAGGTTGGACAGTTACCGGCTTGGAGCCCGACGATACAGCAAGGCGAGTAGCTTTAGACAAATACCAACTTTCCTTAAACACACCTGAAAGCCTATATCAATTAACTGCTGCTAGCTTTGATGCCATAACCTTATGGCATGTATTGGAACATGTACACGATTTGCAAGGTTATTTACAGCAATTTAATCAATTGCTATCAGCGAAAGGCAGCCTTATTATTGCGGTACCTAATTACACTAGTTTTGATGCACATTATTATCAAGCCCAATGGGCAGCTTATGATGTACCAAGACACTTATACCATTTTTCGCCAAAAAGTATGCAATTGCTTGCTGCAAAACATGGTTTTAAACGAACCACCCACTACCCTATGTGGTTCGACAGTGTATATGTGAGTATGCTGAGCGAACAATACAAAAATGGAAAAAGCAGTTTTATAAAGGCCTTGTTCATTGGTTTGTGGTCTAACTTACCCGTAATAGGTAATGCCACTAAATGCAGCTCGGTAATTTATGTATTGAAAAAAATATAACTTTTTTACGTTTAGATATTGTTTAAAACTTGACTCCGAAAGTAACAGTTACATTTCCTAACTGTCCATTCTGCTGGGCAAAAGTGTTGGCTTTGTCGCTCAATCTATAAGGAAACAAGTAATCGGTCAGCCAAGTACGTGCATAGCTTACGTCTATAAAGCGACCGTGGTTTCTGTAACCAATACCACAAGAAGCCACATAACGATTGGCCGTTAATATTTTTTCGGCATATGGGCTTCCATAAAAGGCACCACCAAGCCTAAACATCCATATATTCAATTTCAGTTCCCCACCAACCCGCACATTCAAATTATTTTGGTAGGTATTTTTAATAGCTCCATTTACGGCTTGCAAATAGCTTTCGGCCACAGCATCTTCGGCATCATCTGGCTTTAGGCGCGCGCCTTTGTAACGCACATATTCTACATCGGCACTAATAAATGCCCGTTGTTTGCGGGTATCGGCTACCTCTCTAAACACATAGCTTCCACTAACTATCAACCGCAAAGGCGTTACAATTACATATTTTCTAATGCCGGCTTTTCCATCGTTTAGGTTATCGCTGCTTTCGGTATGTACTCCTGCATAGTTTTCGGTATTGGCTACCATGGAACTGCGTATTTGATCGCGCATACCTATCAACTGCGGCGTGTGCAATGCCAAGCCAAATCGTACATAGGGACGAGGTTTGTAAATAGTTCCTAGTTTTAATCCTACCCCGGCCCCACTGCTTTGAAACTGTTCATGGTAAGTAAAATAACCAAAACCATTATTGGCAATACCCGATACGTCGGTTTCGCTATAGGTAAGGGTACGTCGGTATTGTACAATTGGAATGGTAATACTACCACCCCAATACCATACATCGTTGGTGTTTGTGGCAAACCCTACGGCTATTTCGTGCATACCCCCTCTTGTTGCTGCTTGATACAGTTGTTGTACACCGCTAGCAGGAACCAAGGTTTTAAAACCATTTACGGAGCCATTTGCCGCCCTTAATGTATCTATCAAGTAGGTTCTAAATGCGAGCGACGATCCAAAAATATAATTGCTTAATGCAGCGGTCGTATCGGCACCATCTGCAACTAACTCCTCCAAGTATTGCTCACTGAATGAGCTTTTGTTGTTAAAACCTGTAAAAGATAGGTTGTTGTGGTAATTGGCCAATTGGTTGATACTGATAGAAAAAGCACTGCTTGTCCAACTGCCATTCGGATTTTGGGAAGCCCCTGCCCCAAATACCCAACCCATAGTACCATAATTGAACACGTTTTTTTGTGTATTGGAATCGGTGCCGCGGTATTGCAAAGCGTTTTTTTGTCCCCACATTCCCGGACTCAGCACCCATTCGCGGGTTTTGAAAAATCCCAAGCCGGCAGGATTTACATGCGCAGCCGTAATATCGCCTCCCAAACTACCCATAACGCCGCCCGTTGCCATGTTGCGTGCTGTGCCATTAGCGGTGTACCATGCGGTACGCAAGGCTTCGTCGGGCGTTTGAGCCAATGCGCTTATTGTCGCAAACAGTAGGCAAATAAAAACTGCTTTTTGTTTTAAAAAAATGAGCAACATAGACGTATTTTTCTTATGATGTTATATATAATAATTGGGGTATATTTGCGTTAGGGATTGCAGCGGTTACCCCACAGCCGGCATCCTGAAAGGTGGAGGCGAGGAGTAAAAGCGTAAAGCCCGCCCCGAAGGGGAACGCCCTACACAGTTTTATTTTGGATTGCGCGGTTTGCTACTGCTGCTGCCGGTGCTATTAAAACCTCCGCTTCTACCGCCTGCATCACTACTACCTGATGTATTGTTGTAGGTTCGGGAACTGTTGGTAGTGGTGGATTTGGTATCGGCACTATTGCTTGTGGCATTGGTATTGTTGTATTTTGCCTTTACCCATTTAGGAGCAGCGGGTGCATTGTTGCTATTGTCGTACACTTTGTTGTTATAGGCAGCCATATTGCTTGCTTGAGTAGTGCCCGAATATTTTTTGGGAACATACGCAGTGGTGGTAGGCTTAAAATAGCTGTTCCAGCCCCAAAACGAGGGTTGGTAGTAGGCACTATTACTCCAGCCACATGCACAACTATTGGTGTAGCCATAAGCTGGGCGAAACAAATAGGCATATTGGGAATGTTGCCAATACGAGAAGTCATCGAGCAAGCTCCAACGGCTATAATTGCGGCATTTCATACGTAAATAGCCTTCGTCAGG
>JAIXOS010000192.1 GCA_027486695.1 Chitinophagaceae bacterium
ATTACAACAAAACAAGTCCTTTACAGCCAGCAGGGTTGATGGGACCTGTTGTGCTGCATTTTACAAAACCACATATTTGGTAATCAGATTATTTAAGTAACTACATTGATTAGGCAAGCAGCGTAGTCTGTAAGTTAAAATGAGGAGGGGGCTACGCGGTAGCCTCCTTTTTTTATGAGCCAGGGGCCGTTACATCTGATGAGGCTGCATGGGCGTTGGCACCATTGAACGGCAGTAAGTTGGCGCAGCATTTTTGCGTATAATAAAAATAATCTTTTTTAATATAAATTAATTCGTGCTACTTTCCCTGTTTTGCCTCATCCCTTTGTTCAAACTTGTAACATCTTTCAAGCAATTGGATGCTTGAGGTCGTATTTGAATACGCAATTTTGGAAAAGTTAATGCGCAACTAATGAAAGTCTATATATCATTGAATTTCTTTAAACCATTTTTTCAAATTAGTACAAACTAGTCAATTAAAGGAAGTTGGGATTGTCGAATAAGTGCATTTTTCTAGGAAAGGTACATACAAATGCAACCAGCTAAAGCAGCATCTTTTTACAGAAAGTTGTATAGCCAATACGCCAAAAGTGCCAAATTAGCCCCAATTAAGTGATTTGTTAAGCTTTTAGATTGTTGATAATCAAGCTATTCATTTGAACATTTGCTATTCACGAATTTGTTAGGCTGCCTTTAGTAGATGAACAACAATTGCTGCGTATCTACTTAGTAACTTCATGAAGACATTAAGTTGTTGCTTACATGAAAAAGGAACGTTTTTGATTTATTTGGTAAAAAGCGATGAGCACCAATCGTTGCAAAAACCACAAACCCAATCAATGTATACTCGGAAAAAGTTGGTTTGCATTCGCTGAACGAGCAAGTTTTAAATCAACATTTTGAATACCAATTTTTTAAAAAATAATGGTACAACTCCAGAATATTATAACGAAAATGCTATATCAAAAAGGACTTTTATTACTCATAGTTTTAAGTTTAGCAAGTTTTGTGAATGCTCAAAACGTATTGTATAAAGCTACGGCTACAGCAACCGGGTTTACCCAAACTTTGGGCACGAATGTTACAGTTACACGTTCAGCTAGGTGGTCAACAACATCTGCCAATACTTGTGGTATTCCAACCGTTACCTTTACTGATACCGCAGTAAATTTTGATAAAGGACGAGCTGATGGCGGCGCCGGTAATTACAATAATTTCAATTTTGTACTTGAGCCTAGTAATGGTTATCGCTTTGCAATAGACTCTATAACATTTAAAATATCAGGAGATGCCACTACTGGCGTAACCTGCCGCGGTGGTTTAAGTTTTCACAATAAATCCGGTACAACCGTTATTAGCAAAGACTTTTTTCCAAACAATATAAATTGTTCCGGTCAAACTGCTGCCACCTATTTGGATAACTCAGCAACGCAAAAATGGATTCCCGACTTGAACAACTATGGCAATAATGTGGTAGATTCTTTTGCCAATATTTATCTGTTTTTTTATGCCGCCAAAACTAGCAGTAGAATTAGGGTTTCAGAAGTCACGGTTTGGGGCTGTGTAACCAATTTTAATACTACAATTGATTGTAATAATCGACCCATTTTATCGAGAAGTGCATTTGATTACAGTAAGTACCAACTGTACTTGGCCGACGAGTTTGATGGTACTACGTATAATACAAATACTTGGTATCCTCGAGTTGGGGTAACTGGTTTTAAAGGGATCCATAGAGATCAAAATAATTTTGTTCGTGGTGGTCTGCTGCACATGGCTTATACTGCCGATTCCGTTCCTTCAAGTACACCCGGCAAAGTGTACGATACTGCTTATTATACGGGAGGATTGATTACACAAAATAACTTTAAGTATGGTTACTACGAGTTAAAAACAAAGCTATTTGCACCAACGCCTAGTATAACCGGTTTTCACCAATCGTTTTGGTCACATGGAATAGGCAGAAACGCATACATCCGTGACAATGAATTAAGTGGCACCGGTGCAGGGCAAGAAATACAATGTTTTGAACACGATTCGTACAATAAAGTATTGTATCCAACCATATACAATACCAAAAACCCCAATAATCAGTTTTATGCATATTATTTTCAAGATATTCGGGACATTGATGTTAGTACCAACTTTTTTACCGCCGCTTATGAAGTGACTCCCGATAGCATGAAGTTATATTTCAATGGAAAATTGCGCTTAGCAACTGCATTTGATGAACATTTACAACGCGAAATATTGGCAACACAGGTTTGGGTAACCCCAACGCCAACACCTGTAGGCTATTGGAAAAACCCTTGCCCAATTCCGCCACCCGGTGCTGAAATGACAGTAGATTATTATCGCTATTTTTTACCTAAAAGTCCTATTGGCTATAACTTTTTAAGCAATTTTATTTTTTCTCATGGTAGAACAAAAATAACCGAAGCCAATAAGCGAAGTCCGGTAGCGTGGGCCAATCCTAGAACCAAGGATATCATGGGTAATATATTAGCATTTGATACTATTGCGGCTAC
>JAIXOS010000013.1 GCA_027486695.1 Chitinophagaceae bacterium
AGGGCATTATGGCAACTGTTTTGGAGTACCTACCGTGGGCGGGGAAGTTTATTTTGAAGAGTGCTATCATACCAATCCGCTTGTTAATGCCATGAGTGTGGGTATTATGGAGGCCAAAAAAATGATTAGCGCTACCGCTAAAGGTGTGGGTAATCCGGTGTTTTTTGTAGGTAGTGCCACCGGTAAAGATGGTATTGGAGGAGCTAGCTTTGCAAGTGCCGATATCACCAAAGAAAGTGTGCAGGAATTGCCGGCGGTACAAGTAGGCGACCCTTTTCAAGAAAAAAAATTATTAGAAGCTTGTCTTGAGTTAATTGAAACAGATGCTATTGTGGGTATGCAAGACATGGGGGCAGCAGGTATTATTTGCTCCACCGCCGAAATGAGTGCTAAAGGAGGTGTAGGCATGCGCATCGATTTGGAAAAAGTGCCCACACGTCAGCAAGATATGAAAGCGTGGGAACTGCTGTTAAGCGAAAGTCAGGAGCGGATGCTGATAGTGGTTGAAAAAGGCAAAGAAAAACAAGGACTCGATATATTTGAAAAATGGGATTTGAGTGCAAGCAATATTGGAGAGGTAACAGAAGACGGGTTGTTAAATTTCTACATGCATGGTCAGCTAGAAGCGTCCATCCCTGCTTATGAATTGGTATTAGGTGGAGGCGCACCACAATACGATAGAGCGTATACTGAACCTGCTTATTTTGAGAAAATAAAGGCGTTCAATATTAGTCACGTTGAAGATATTGATAACATTAAAGCGGTTGCCGAAAAATTAATACAGCTACCCAATATCGCTAGCAAAAGGTGGATTTATACACAATACGATAGCATGGTTGGTGCCGCCAATGTAGGTACGAATGCACCAAGCGATGCAGCAATTGTATTAGCCAAAGGAACGGGTAAAGCATTGGCTATGACAGTAGACTGCAATAGTAAGTATGTATATGCCAACCCTTATGTAGGCGGTATGATTGCGGTTGCCGAAGCTGCACGCAATATTGTATGTAGCGGTGGCGAGCCATTAGGCGTTACCAACTGTTTAAATTTTGGTAATCCCTACGATCCGGAAGTGTACTACCAATTTGTACAGGCAGTAAAAGGTATGGGCGATGCATGTCGCAAATTCAATACGCCGGTTACCGGCGGGAATGTTAGTTTCTATAACCAAAATCCTGATGGGCCGGTGTATCCAACGCCAACTATTGGTATGGTAGGGGTATTGGATAACGTAGATAACAAAATGACGCTATGCTTCAAAACTGCGGGAGATAGCATTGTATTGTTAGGAACTCCCAAAAACGATATTGGCTCTTCAGAATATGTGCATAAAATTATTTCCATTGAGCATAGCCCCGCACCGGCATTTGATTTGGACGAAGAAGTAGCATTACTGGCGTTTGTTGCAAAGCTCATTCAGCAAAAGCAAATACAATCTGCACACGATATCAGCGAAGGTGGTTTGGCCATCACGTTGCTTGAGAGTGGTTTTCAACATCATTTAGGTTTTGAGGTAGCGGCCAATTTGCCCATACGCACCGATGCTTTTTGGTTTGGCGAAGCCCAAAGCAGAGTAGTGGTAAGTGTGCAGCCTCAGCAGTTGCAAGCCTTGCTAAGTGCTGCTGAAGCAGCAGGTATTACTGCCTCGCATTTGGGTGTAGTTACTGATGGAGCTATTCAGGTAAATCAAGAAAATTGGGGCAGCATTACGGATTGGAAAAACAAATACGATACTGCTATAGAAAAATTGTTAAATTAACACAATGCAAACTTCTGCCTATATTATGGTTACCGGAGCTGCCGGCTTTATTGGCAGCTGTATGGTGCAATATTTAAACGAACAAGGATATACCAATTTGATTTTGGTGGATGATTTTGGGGTAGAGCAAAAGCGGAAAAATTGGGAAAATAAGCAATTTACAGCCCTTGTTGAAAGACACAGTGTATTCAATTGGCTGCTTCGAAACGAGGTGTCGATTGCTTGTGTAATTCATCTTGGCGCTCGAACCGATACTACGGAGTTTGATTATGCCGTACACCAAAAGCTAAATGTGGCTTTTTCGCAAAGTATGTGGCTACATTGTGCCGCTGCGGGTATACCACTCATCTATGCATCTTCAGCTGCCACTTATGGCGATGGTGCGCTTGGGTACAACGATAACCACGAGGTAGTAGAAGCATTGCAGCCATTAAATCCTTACGGAGTAAGTAAAAACGAGTTTGATAAGTGGGCGATACAACAAGCAGTACAGCCGCCTTTTTGGGCGGGATTGAAATTTTTTAATGTATACGGCCCCAACGAATACCACAAAGCAAGAATGGCAAGCGTCATTTTTCATTCCGTTCAACAAATTAAAAAAGAAGGAATGGTACGCTTGTTTAAAAGCCACAAAGATGGATTTGCGGACGGGCAACAATTGCGCGATTTTGTGTATGTGAAAGATGTGGTTAAAGTAATAGCTTGGATGATGCATGCCCAAACATCGGGGGCAAGTGGAGGTGTGGCAAATTGTGTATCAGGCTTATACAACCTTGGTACCGGGGAAGCACGCAGTTTTTACGATTTGGCAAAAGCAACCTTTTCGGCATTGCATTTGCCTAGCCAAATATCTTTCATCGATATGCCTATGGATATTCGCGATAAATACCAATACTTTACCGAAGCCAATATGCAAAAACTTCGGCAGGCAGGCTATACCGCCAATTTTTATTCGCTCGAGGAAGGTGTAACCGATTATGTAAGCAAATATTTGTATGCCGCCAACATTTGGTAGCACCAAATGTGGATGATGATCATTGCCAAACAACGTTTAATGGAGCCCTAAATTGTAAACACACATGGAAAATAAAATAGCCATCATTGGCGGCGGAAACTTAGGAACTGCTATTGCAGAGGGATTGATTAACAGTGGGTTTGTGTTGCCGGAACAGTTAATGGTTACCAAACGTAACCCTAAAACACTAGTTGCCCTTAAAGAAAAAGGGGTAGTGGTTGGTCACGACAATGTTGCTGCAGTTGCCTTTGCCAATTATGTTATTTTGGCCATCAAGCCATTTCAAATAAAAGAAGTTTTGGAGCAATTGCAGCCGTACTTACATCCCGAAAAACATGTTTTGGTGAGCGTGGTTACCGGCGTATGGATGCAGGATATTCAACATATTGTGGGCACCAATTTTCCTATATTCAGAGCAATGCCTAACACAGCAATTGCAATTGCGCAAAGCATGACTTGTATTTGCGGCATCAATAACACCACCGAGCAAGTGACGTATTTAGAATCCCTATTCAATCAATTAGGCAAAACGGTGGTGATTGAAGAAAAATTAATGGATGCCGCTACTGTATTAGCCGCTAGTGGTACTGCTTTTGCATTAAGGTACATCCGAGCAGATATACAAGCAGGCATAGAAATTGGTTTTAGTGCCTCGGTGGCATCGCTAATTGCTGCACAAACCGTAAAAGGCGCTGCCGAACTGCTTTTACAACGCAATACCCACCCCGAACAAGAAATAGACAAAGTAACCACTCCTAAAGGATGTACGATAGCAGGCTTAAACGAAATGGAGCACCAAGGTTTTAGTTCGTCATTAATCAAGGGTATTGTAGCAAGCTACAAGAAAATTATTGGTGGCATGTAGTCGGTAGCTCGTTTTACTACAAAAATATTTTTGCAGTGCTACACCAATTAAGTAAAACTAGGCCGGCTTGAAATAGGAAGAAAGTCGTTTTATGGGCTATATATGTCGCAATATGGATGTATATTCGTTATAAAACATTGCGATAGCACATGAAATCGAAATATGTAAATCCATTTACCGATTTTGGATTTAAAAAAATTTTTGGCGAGGAAGCTAGTAAACCCTTGCTCATTGACTTTTTAAATTGTCTGTTACCTCCGCACAACAAAATTGTAACCCTTCATTTTAAAAATACGGAGCAGTTAGGTATAACCGAAACCGACAGAAAAGCTATTTACGATATTTATTGCGAAAATGAACGCGGAGAAAAATTTATTGTAGAGCTACAAAAGGCAAAACAAAATTTCTTTAAAGAAAGAACCATCTATTATTCCACTTTCCCCATTCGGGAACAAGCTGAAAAAGGCGAATGGAATTACCAATTGAAAGCGGTTTATTGTGTGGGCATTTTGGATTTTAAGTTTGATGATTACGATACCGAAATCGAAAAAAATGAAGTCGTACACACCATCCAATTGAAAAACCAACATGGGAAAACCTTTTATAGCAAGTTGACCTATATTTATTTGGAAATGCCCAATTTCCGTTTCTTAGATACTGAATTAGCTACTAGATTGGACAAATGGCTCTATTTTATCAAACATTTAGAAGACTTTCAACAAATACCCACCATTTTCAAGGATGAAGTGTTTGAGCAAGCGTTTGCCAAAGCTGAATTGGCTCGCTTGAATGCTACCGACTTAGAAAGCTATGAAAACAGCTTAAAGGTATACCGCGACCTAAAAAATGTGATTGATACCGCATTTGATGATGGAAAATTGGAAGGTAAAATGGAAATAGCTAGAACT
>JAIXOS010000486.1 GCA_027486695.1 Chitinophagaceae bacterium
TCAAGAAATTATTTGGGACGGTATCAGCCAATTTTCATTTCAATTGAATTTTCAAAATACTGTTAATGAAGGATAGAATTGTTTGTATTGATGGATGGAGAGCAATTGCAGCATTAGGGGTGTTGTATACCCACACATGGGCGGCGCTCAATTTTCCAAAAGGCGGGTTATTTGGAATCGATATTTTTAAAATGCTCAATATACTGGGACAAGGTGTTCATTTGTTCTTTGTAATTAGCGGGTTCTGTTTTTATTGGGTAATGAACAATAAAAGACAATTTTCCTTTAAAAATGCAGTTGATTTTTGGAAAAAAAGATGGAAAAGAATTGCTCCTGCCTTTTATGTAGCAGCAGCTTTTGTTTTATTTATCAATTTTAATCAATTCAAGATTCATTTTCCTTTGAATTACCTTGCAAATCTCTTGTTTGTACAACCTTATATTGAAGGAGCGGAAATAAGTGGTATTTATTGGTCATTATCGGTGGAGTGGATTTTTTATTTGGTATTGCCGTTCATTTTTTATTTAACCAAGTTTTACAGCGAATTAAAACTATTCTGCGCCTTATTAATAAGCTGCTGCTTATTCAATTTGTTGCATTATTCGCATTTCTTAATGCCAAATAGTAAAATTTGGTATTATGGCTTTTTAGCTAACTATGGTCATTTTGCTTGGGGACTTTTATTGGGATATGCACATAAGCAACAACTCATTCGTCAGATACCTTATCCAAAATGCCTTTTTATTGGAGGGTTACTTATTGCCTATGTTGGAAAATGGTTATTTACAGCACCAACACTGCAAGCGGTAGGACAGTATGCAAGTGTTTTGGCGAGTATAGCTCCTTTTATAATGACATTTGGTTTTACATCAATGATTTATGTGTCATTAAACGCAGAAGGAATCGGCCGCATAATTGGTAATCCCCTCTTTTCATGGTTAGGGCGTATTTCATATAGTTTTTATTTGTGGCATGCGGTTGTTTTAGATTTTGTAATGTTAATAGGACGTAATTATTGGAAAAGTACGCCTTCACATTTGGTCTACGTTTTTTTAATCACACTGCTTTTTTTACTCCCTTTAAGTAAGTTGAATTACCATCTGTTGGAATCTTTTTATTTTACTGATGTTAAAAAGAAAGCTTAGATCATAGTAATTTTTGCTGTCTTTTGTCAAGTAGTGTTGTTTATTTATATTATATATATTCCAATCAATGACACAATCCGTAATTTCATGCTATCACAAATGTTGTTTAAGTTGTTTTTTACGGAGCAATACATTACAAAATTTATCAAATAAAATGGGTAAACAAACAACTAACTCCGAGCATCAACAACTAAAAACGCATTGGAAGCAACTAAGTGCGAGAAAAAGCTGCTAAAAGCCCCACAGTAGTAGCAAGGTGCGAGAAAGAGCTACTAAAAGCGCATTAAAAGTAGCTAGGTACGAGAATGAGTTTCTAAAATTTTAGCAGAAGCTGCTAAGCACGAGAATAAACAACTAAAAGCCTTGCAACAGTTACCAAATGCGAGAAAGTAGCTGAAAAGTGGAAGCTCAAAGTATTGTTCAATAGCAAAATAGTACCATTTCAAATATCATTAAGCGAATTTTCCGGGTAATAGTACGAAACAGATTGGCTCTAACAAAAAAGCACACCCTTTCGGATGTGCTTTGGTTTCATAGGAAATGCATCTGCCAAAAATTACTAAAGCGTTGTTCCCTGCAATACTTGTTCTTTTTTGGTAGCAGCTGATGTTTTAGCCTTTACTGTGAGGCCGGCTATTACCTTGGAAAATGTAAATTTTTCGCCCATAGACTTGTCTTTTTTAAAAATCTTTCGGCCAATTTTACAAATGCTGATTACATTGTCATACACGTCATTAAAAGCCAAAATGTACTCTTTTGTAACATCCTTTCGGCTACTTTTGAAAGTGTTTTGGGTAATGCGGGCATTCAACAGCGTGTCAGCAGCTGCTATCAAGTCGTCTAGCAACCGATTGGTAATTCCTGCATCTGTCAGCTTTTTTCGGATTCCTGCATCTAAGTTGTTTTTCATTTGATACAGGAGATTAATCAAAGCTTGTCGACCGCCACGTGATGCGTCCCTATAATACTCCTTGAATCCGAGCCTAGTAAGCAGTTCTTTTTGCTGCACAGCATCTTTTTTGAAGTCTTCTTCCACTTGTACCTTCAAAAAACTCAAGTTGTTCAAAGCTGTTTCTTGAATGCTGCCAAATACTGCCGATGCCTGCCTAAGGTCTTTTGCACTATCGATACCCAGATACGTTTTGGTTACCGAATCAATCTTTAATTGAAGACTGCCCAAATAAGCAACTGTCCATCCGGGTCGCTCCTTTAACAATATCGACTGTTGCTCTATTGCTGTCCTAACAATAGTAGCAGAGGCGATGAGCATATCTGCATCGCCGGCGGAGTAATTACGTTTACTCATAATTATTTATTTAAAAATACAGCAATATTGCTGTGCAGCTAAATTACATATGACTAAATTTCATTCGTCAACATTTTACTAACTATGTGGGGATAATTGGCTATTTTAATAGAAAAAATTAGTTGTAATTGAATGTATGAAAATAGTTATTAACTTTTATGTTGTTCAATTTCACGTAATTAAGAAAATTAGTATCACTAAAGCATGCTTAAAAAAATACTCATCATATCGCCACATTTTCCTCCTTCTAATTTGGCAGCAGTGCATCGGTCAAGGCTTTTTGCACAGCATTTGCCCCAATATGGTTGGGAACCCATTGTATTGGCCGTACACGAAGACTATTATGAAGAACAGTTGGATCCGCATTTGGCAAAATTGTTACCCAGCCATTTACGGGTGGAAAAAGTGACTGCTTTTCCTGTTACAAAGCCTCGCCTTGTGGGCGATATTGGCCTTAGGGGATTTTGGCAACTGTACCGAAGGGCGAAAGCCTTGATTGAGGCGGAGTCTATCGACTTTTTATACATACCTATTCCTTCATTTTATGTGGCGTTGTTGGGAAGATGGTTGCACGCAACTACGGGTATTCGATATGGTATTGATTACATAGATCCATGGGTTCACGTATTTGCTGGAAGCAACCGAATTTTTTCACGACATTGGTTGAGTACCCGCGTATCCAATTGGTTGGAACCAATTGCGGTTAAACGAGCAAGCTTGATAACGGGGGTGGCCGCAGGCTACTACAAAGGCGTGCAAGAACGCAATCCTCATTTATTACAACAGGCTGTATTTGGGGCGATGCCTTACGGTGGTGAGGCCTCCGATCACCATGGCTTAGCGGCTTTGGACATTGCACCCTACTTGTTTGCCCCAACGCCAGGCGTGCTAAAATTGGTGTATGCCGGAGCGATGCTCCCCAAAGCGTATGCACCACTAGAAGCTCTTTTTAAAGCATTGGCAGCAAATCCGGCTATTGCCAAACAAATACAATTGCATTTTATTGGAACGGGTAAGCGGGCCAATGATGCCGCAAGCTACAATATCAAACCCTTGGCTATTCAATATGGACTGTGGGAAACAACGGTGTATGAATATCCAAAGCGAATTTCGTATGTAGACGTATTGGTACACTTGAATGCCGCAGATGGCATTTTTATTTTGGGAAGTACGGAACCCCACTACACCCCTTCCAAAACTTACCAAGGAGTATTGAGTGGAAAACCGATTTTGGCAGTACTGCATCAAGCAAGTACAGCTGTGCAGGTACTGCAAACATCAGGAGCGGGTAAAGTGTTGTCGTTTGATGGAGAAACGGATATGGCTACCATAGAAAACCATTTTGTGGCGGCGTTATCAGAATTTATGGATTGGACGCAAACATTCAATCCTGCCAATATTGATCAACGAGCATTTGATGAATACAGTGCGCGCGCTATTACCGGACAGCTAGCAGAATTGCTCGATTGTTTGCAGGATAAACCGTGACAGTTTCTTTGGGTTGCTTCGTACCTCGCAATGACGAAAACCTATTGGCATCGTCACTGCGACGTTAGGAAGCAGTCTCATCTTACGAAGCGTTAGATTGCTTCGTACCTCGCAATGACGAAAACCTATTAGCCCCGTCACTGCGGCGAAAGGAAGCGGCCTCATCTTACGAATCGTTAGATTGCTTCGTACCTCGCAATGACGAAAACCTATTGGCATCGTCACTGCGACAAAGGA
>JAIXOS010000242.1 GCA_027486695.1 Chitinophagaceae bacterium
CAGTGCTTTTGTTCAAAGAAGGAACAGAAAAATTGCTTGCTTTACTTCGATTGTTTTTGGGTTTTGGAAAATGAAATAAGCCAAAAATCATGAACGGGACTACTTGAATCAGTTGTTGTTATTGGGCTTTGACTGCCCCATCCCCGTTATTGCATTACCTTTTTGAGGCTAAACGATAGAAACAATTGCCGAAATTGGTGCTGTTTGACCTACTTTTGCTGTATGACACAAGAGCAAATTAAAGTTATAAGGGACAAAGTTTTGGTCCTGAGGAGGTTTCTTTGACGTTGAGAACAGAACCTACCAAATAGAAACTGATCGTACGCTTTCCTTATCTCCCGGTTTTTGGGATGACAATGCACGCGCTACGGCCACCATGAAATCCATCAAAGTAAACGAGTATTGGCTGAAATTGTACCAAGCTGTTGCTAATGCAGTGGAAGATTTTGCCGTGTTGTTTGAATTTTGGAAAGCAAACGAAGCCACCGAAATGGAAACACGACAGGCTTACGAGTTGGCTTTGGCATCGATTGAAGATGCAGAATTTAAAAGCACGCTCAATCAACCTGAAGACGAACTGCCCGCCGTTTTACAAATTAATCCCGGTGCAGGCGGTACCGAAAGCCAAGATTGGGCCGAAATGCTGCTGCGCATGTACCGAATGTATGGCGACAAGCAGGGTTGGAAAGTTACAGAAATTGATTTTCAGGAAGGCGATGGTGCAGGCATCAAAAGTGCTACGTTACAATTTGACGGCGATTTTGCCTATGGCTTCTTAAAAGCCGAAAGTGGAGTACATCGTTTGGTGCGTATATCACCGTTCGATAGCAACGCTCGCAGGCATACCTCTTTTGCGAGTGTGTATGTGTATCCGTTAATTGACGACTCTATTGAAATTACCGTTAATCCTGCCGATTTGGAATGGGCTTTTTACCGAAGCGGGGGTAGTGGCGGTCAGAATGTGAACAAGGTAGAAACGGCCGTTCGGCTAAAACACGGTCCTAGTGGTTTTATTGTGGAGTGTCAGCAAGCGCGCACACAAGGCGAAAACCGTGAATTGGCTTTAAAAATGCTGAAAAGTAGGTTGTACGAAGACGAACTACGCAAGCGTCAGGAAGCCTTGAATGCCAACAATGCGTCGAAGAAAAAAATAGAGTGGGGCAGTCAAATACGCAGTTATGTATTTCATCCCTATAAAATGATTAAAGACCACCGAACCGATTTTGAAGTGGGTAATGTAGGCCCTGTAATGGATGGCGAACTAGATGGTTTTATCAAAGCCTATTTAATGAGCGAGAAAGAGGAAGGTTAAAAAAGAGAGGGGATGCCTAAAGTGCCAATTTTGTTGGTACAACTAACTCATCTATACTTGGGTATTTATAACCCTTATTAAATTGCGACCAACACCTCAGAAATGCGCTCTTTTATTACAGAAATGCGTTCTTATATCTCGGGAATGAGCTCTTACATTGCAGAAATGCGGTCTTATATTGTTGGAATAAGCTTTTATATTGTAGGAATGTTCTCTTATCTCTCGGGAATGAGCTCTTCTATCTCGGGAATACGTTCTTATATCCCGGGAATGGGTTCTTATATCCCGGGAATGGGTTCTTATATCCCGGGAATGAGTTCTTATATCTCAGAAATACGCTCGTTCATAGCAGGTTGCACCCTCCTAAAATCACTTGACACATTTTGGGGTTAAATACTAAATGTGCTTTAGTTATTTTTTGTTACTACTGCTACAAGAGTACAGCTTTTATAGCTACTTGAACAACTTGTTTACTCAGCGTTTCTTACTACTATTTTTGGTTGTCAGGTTGGGGCTTTATTCCTAGTTATTGCTGCTTGTTCTTTGCTATTACTAAATAGGGGTTACAACTTACTTTTTGTTACTGTTTTAACTTGTTGATGACAGGGCATCATTAAATTAACGGGGGAGCTAACGAGGTTATTTTGAAGAGAGTTCCCAATCATCGGTTCTGAATGCCGATGCCGGATAGCCATCTTTGTTGTACAAATTCCACAGAAACGAAAAATTTGCCCATGCATAGCGTACAGCGGCAGGTTCGGGAACGGCGGCACTACTTACCACTACTTCGTTGTTACGTATGACCGCTTTGGCAGAATAAAATTGTTTGTCTTTACCCGCTATGGCAAAGCCGTACAAGGTATCGGGCTTGGTAGTGTCGGTTTTAATGGTTAGTCCGCTGCCTATTTGTGTAAAACTGATGATGATTTTATCGCCTTCCTTACGCCATTTACTAAACAAAGGGCCTGTAAATGGCACTGGTTTTCCATAGGCCAAAGCCAAAGCCGCCTGGCATACCCGTTTGCCAATAGGTTGTTTGTTGCGATAGTGTACATCTAGTTCGCCACAATCGTGGGTGGTAACCAATGCCGTATGTGGGGTATTGCGTGCGGTTAATAATTGCGCCTCTTTAATAACGGCAATGCCGCTATTTTCTACAGGGTCTTTTTGCAACGATCGGTCGCCCGAAATTTGAACAATGATAAAGGGCAATGCAACATCGTTCCATTTGTTTCGGCACATGCCAATAAAGGCCGGCAACAATTGACGGTAGGTATTGGCCCTACCGGGATAAGCA
>JAIXOS010000433.1 GCA_027486695.1 Chitinophagaceae bacterium
GACGGCAAACCCTACTGTTTCAGTTGTTTTTATAGTTACGACGACAGCGAATCGCTCCTCATTTTCAAATCGTCGTTAGATACCTATCATGGCCCTTTACTACAAGAAAGTGCGGCGGTAGCAGGCACTATACTACCGAGCAAATTCAACTTTTTGGCTATCCGAGGTTTGCAATTTGAAGGAACCATTTTGTTAGAAACGAATGAAGCCACCACCCATGCCAAAACCCTCTATTATAAACAACATCCTATGTCTATTGCTATGAAAGGCCAAATTTGGATTATTCAATTAGAGCATTTAAAATTGACAGATAACACCAAAGGTTTTGGTAAAAAGTTTGTTTGGCAACGAAATTCCCTCTTTGTAAATAAAGATGAGGGGTTACTAACCAAAACACAAGTCATTAAAAACCAATAAATATAAAACCATTATTTATTTGGGAATTAATTTCCAAATACTAGACAGAAGCGTAATTCATTCCCCTACTTGAACGTGTGAAAATTTAGCAAATAGCGTAAAATGATTGACAATCAAATGGAAATTTAAAGGCTGATAGGTATCATCTCGAACTTTTGAAAAGGGTATAAATATTGCTACTTTGTTTTTACCACCTTATGTTTAACGAAACTGTTGCGTATGAAAACCAATTCATTAGTACCACCACCCAATACATCCACCTTTTTTGACTTGGTAAAAGACAATCAACAGTTGCAAAACCTATTATCTACTACCCGTTATCAAGGCATTTGGATGTGGAATATTACGCATAACCAATTATGGATAAGCGAGAGTATGAAAGCTTACCTTGCGTATGCTCCAAATACACGTATTCATAATTGGCAGCAACTGATTGACCCTGCTAATTATGAATACACGATGCAACAATTGCTTGATTGTGCTTATCGCCCCGATAATGCATGTCAGGAATTGCGCACGACCTTTTTTAATAAAACTTCCACCGATATACCCTTCGTTTGCAGGATTATCAAAAGTACCAACCACCAATACCTTGCGGGCACATTTGAGGTAAGTGATGCGCTACCGATGAGCGTATCTAATAGCAAGCCTACCGAATCGATTTTTGCGTCTAAGTACGAATCCATGCTAAATGACTGTAAACTAGGCGGTTGGGAATACAATGTTGCCACGGGCGAATTGTGGTGCAGCAGGGCTTATTTTGACATATTGGGTAGGGCAACCGAACATACCAAAAGTTGGGCAAAATACAGTTTGAACGAAGGTTGGTTATCGCTAGTACATCCGAACGATGTAGAGAATGCCAAAGCTTATTTTATAGACTATTTACAAAACCCGACTGGCATTTACCAACAAGTATTGCGCATGCAGCACTTAGATGGTTCGTGGGTATGGATATGGTGTAGAGGAAAAGCCATAGAAAACAAAATGGACAACAACCCCTACGGTTTAATTGTTGGCTCGCATTTGAATATCACCGAGCAAAAGGAACAAGAGGTAGAAATGGACTTGATACGCCAAAAAGCACTTGCCGACAATGCCATTTTAAGTTCTATTATCAACAGCCCCAAAAACATTGAAATTTTTGCCATCAACCAACAAATGGAATACATGGTGTTTACCCAAAAACACCAAGAAACCATGCTGCATAATTTTGGCAAATCAATTCAAATTGGTGCTAAAATTGTAGACTGCTTACCCGAAACAATTGCACCCAAAATAAAACACCGGCTTCAACAATCGCTGAAAGGCAAGCACATAGTAGAAACCATCACATTCCAAACAAACAAACAGGCCATCCGCTATTTTGAAAATACCTACAGCCCTATTATCAATAACCATGGCAGTATAACGGGTGTAACCGTTTTTGTAAAAGACATCACCGAGCAAAAACAAATTGAAAACAAGAATAAGGAAAATGAAATTCGTTACAAAGCCCTATTCACAGGGTCTAACGATGCCATCTTTATTGCACAAATAGACACAGGTCTACTAGTAGATGTGAACGAAGCGGCCATCAATTTAATAGGCTACTCCAAACAAGAATTGATTGGAATGCATCAAAAAAACTTGCATCCCCCCGAAGAACTGCAACTCGTAATGCAAGAATTCGCCAATTTTTGCACTACCAATACTTTTAATGCGATGGAATGCCACCTATTACACAAAAGTGGCCATAAAATACCCATCCGAATTACGGCAAGCAACTTGTTTTATGTGGGCAATATTGGTTACCTAGCCGGCTATTTTAAAGACATTACCAACGAAAAAAATGCCTCTAAAAAAATAGCGCGCACCGAAAATCTTTTAGAACAGGCCGAAAAAATTGCCAATATCGGTAGTATAGAAATCAATATGGTAACCGGCGAAAGAATTTGGAGTGCCGGATTTTACAGCTTATTGGGCTACGAACCAAATTCCATAGAACCAAGTATGGACGCTTTTGTGCAGCATGTACACCCCGACGATAGAGAAACGTACCTTGCTTGGTTTCAAAAAAACATTGTTCAAAATGCACTTACCAATAGCATAGAACCCCGAATTATCCGTACCGATGGACAAATACGCATACTTGCTGCTACCGGAGTTGGCTATCACGATGCTTCGGGCAAACTACTCCAAATAGTAGGTGTGATTCAGGATATAACCGAAAAAAAATATTGGAAAAAGACGTATTGCAAAGCCATTTACAACTGCAAAAACTAACTGCTCAAATCCCAATTGCCATTGTTCAACTACAAACAGACAACAACAAAAATCCGTTTTTCTCTTTTGTTAGCCATGGCATTTCCCATTTAGACCCCTCTTTGAGTGCTGCACAAATTATGGCCAATCCGCACTTGCTTTTCAACCAAATGAGCGATACTGATAAAACCCGCATTCCATTACTGTTTAAACAAAGCGCAGAAAGCCTAACGCCATTGTATTGCGAAACACACGTAACCAAAACCAATGGACAACAAGGTTGGATCAAACTTGCCTATTTCCCAGAAAAAATACATTCCGGTCAAACCACTTGGTACGGGTATATGGAAGACATTACCCAACAAAAAAACATCAACGCCGCATTGGAACTGCAAAACCAACAACTGAGAGATGTAGCTTGGATTCAATCGCACATTGTACGGGCACCGCTTGCCCGATTGATGGCACTGGTCAATGCATTTCAAACCAAATTGGTTGAACCACAAGAACAAGAAGAATTCTTTGGTTATATCATTGATGCCGCCAACGAACTAGACCATATTGTTCAAGATATTGTGGCCAAAGTAAACAAAATAGAAGTAACTACGCCTGCAAATGCCCTTTAGCGAAAATGCTTGAGGGCTTCTCTTTTACTCAGGGGCGGTAAGGCATGTGTATTTACAAATGTTTGTACCCAAGCGGCATTGGTTTTGGCATATTCGCGCAAGGCCCAACCAATAGCTTTCTGCACAAAAAATGCTTTCGATTCAGCACAATTCAAAATATAAGCTGCCAATAATTGGGTATCGGTTTGGTGTTTAAATGCTTTTTGAAACATAATGCTACTCCTTTGTAGCCAAATGTTGTCCGATGCATTCCACAAAGGCGTAATGGTGGCAATAGCTTCAGGAAATCGTTTAAAATAATCTGTCAAGCAATCGCTTGCTATCAAATCAACCGTATCCCACCAACTTTGGTGCACTAGGCAGTGTTCCAAAGTGTGTATGCACTCCGATGGCCACATTTTTTTATGATGCGCCAATATTTGTACCGCTGCATAATGATATTCTCTATAAGGCATTTGCCATAGTTCCAATATGGTTTCGTGCAATTGTGGCCATCGCAAAAACGGCATTTGTTGGCAATGTTGCTTGCACAATTGTCTTCGAAGCGGTGTGGTGATACCCAAAAACAAAAATTGGTGCAGCATATAAGCTTTTTGTCCCTCGGCTATCTGAGGATTTCTATATTGCTCAAAAACATCGGCCAACGCTTGTATGTAGTAGTTCATAACCAATTTTTTTCTATTGGGGGCTATCAAGGATAGCAATGCTAGCAGCTTAGGTTCGGGCTGTTGGCAGTAATCCTCGCCTCCAATCGCCCGTTGGTTGTTGGTGGCTGTGGGTTACTGCTGCCCATCCCGCAGCCCTTCATCTACCAATCACTGTGGAGCAACGACAACCTTATTTCAACCATCCATTTGCAGTATACCAAGCTACGGTCTGCTGCATACCATTGCTCAATACATACGTTGGTTTGGTTTGCAATGCCTCCCAAATTTCGCTTTCGCAAATCCAATTGGCACTACTTATTTCGGTCACTTTTTCTTTATTCAAAAACGGGCGCTTTCCTGCCAATGCATACAATTTTTCCACCAACGATACCACCGCCACAATGGGTGCTAACGGCAATTTAATTTTCAGCGTTTTTTTGCCAAACAAACCTTTCAATACGGCACCCAATTCTTCCTTACTGTAACTATTTCCGTCCGAAACGATATACGAATTACGCACCACATCTGCTCGTCCCATTACTGCAATCGTGGCACGCGCCAAATCATGTACGTGTATTAATGTAATCATTTGCTGATGCCTGCCCAAATAAGGTTCAAAACCGCCATGCACCAATTTTACAAATTCAAACAAATCCTTATCCCTAGGCCCATATACTGCCGTTGGATTAATGATTACGTACGGCCAATCTGCTGTGTTCTTAACAAACAACTCGGCTTCTAACTTGCTACGGCCATATGCCGTTATTGGGGCATAAGGTGTATGGATATTGATTGGTTGAAAGTCGGCTTTGCCGGGACCATAAGCGGCCAACGAACTAATTAATACAAACTTTTGCAATGGATGACCCAATTGTTGCAAAGCGGCAACAAAGTGACGGGTATACTGTGCATTAACGGTAAAAAAATCGTTTGGATTATTGGCCTGCGTTAATCCGGCGTTGTGTACAACATAATCTATGGTACCAAAATTTGTTTCTGCCTGCTGTAATTGCTGAGTTAGTAATGCGGTATCAGCAAAATTGAGTTCTACCAAATGTACTCCGGCTTGCTGCAAGTGTTTGGTACTACTTGTTTTCCGAATACCTGCCAATACCTGATAGCCTTGGGCTACCGCTTCAGCTACCAAAAAACTACCCACAAAGCCACTTGCACCGGTAATAAGTACATTTTTCATTGCTACTGCCATTTATTGCGTATATAAAAAACCGATACTTCTGCACTATTAGCAAGAACAAAGTATCGGCTTCCAAAAAGGTTTCCTGAAATTATAAATGCTTAATATAGCATCTTCTACGTTTGTGCTGCCTTGCTTCAAAATTATCCCAAAGCGATTGTATTTTGGTATTGTCTTCCAATTCGGGATTGCTTTCGGCCCACACTACCCCATTTTTTATGTAGGCTTTATTCACTTGGTACATAAGTAGTACATTCACACCTTTACCCTGCAAATCTTTTCTAACGGCAGCCAAGTACAAATCGGCAAATTTGTTATTTTTCATTGCCCTAAGTATGTGGATAAAGCCAAATGGCAGCAGGCTACCTTTTGCCTTTTGGAGTGCTTTAGATAGCGACGGCATGGTAATACCAAATGCAGCCAACTTATTGTCTTTGTCTACAATAAGCGACACATAGTCGGGCTTGATAAACGAAAAATACATTTTGGTATAGTAGGCAATTTGCTTTTCCGTTAATGGCATTACACCGTATAAATGGGAATAGGTATCGTTGATTAACTCAAAAATTTGCTTAGCATAAGGTAAAATTTCTTTTGCCTTTTTGGCTTCTACAATCGTTAACTGTTGTCTGCGCTGTACTATTTCGGCGAGCTTTACCATTTTTTCGGGCAATTGCTGCGGCACTTTTATTTGATATTCAACCCAATCGGCATCTTTTACGTAACCATTGCTTTCTATGATACCCGGATAGTATGCATGGTTGTACAAGGCCCCTAACGTACCCAATTCCTCAAACCCTTGTATCAACGTACCTTGATGGTCTAAGTCGGTAAAACCAAGTGGGCCGTGCACGGCTTCCAAGCCTTTTTCTTTTGCCCAATTTTCTACTTTTTGCAACAAGGCTTGCGCTATTGATGGATCATTCTCAAAATCGAACCAACCAAAACGAATATATTTATTTTTCCATTTTTCTATGTATGCGTGGTTGATAATTCCGGCTATTCGGCCTACTACCCTTCCTTCTTTATAAGCCAACCAATAGCGGGCTTCGCAATAATCAAAAGCAGGGTTTTTGTCTTTACTCAGCGTGGCCATTTCATCAAAACGCAACAACGGCACATTGTATTCATTGTTTTTGTACAATGCATAAGGAAATTCTACAAATGCTTTCAGCAATTTTTTATCTAATACTTCGGTAATAATTAAACTCATGAAATATGGTTAAGCAATGATTGAAAGGTTTGTGTGCAATGTAATAAAAACAGCGCAAACAATACTTTTATTCAAACACTTTAAGGTGATTTAAAAGTAATGTTTGCGCTGCTGCACACCCAAATGAGTGCGATTACAGTATCTCTAATTGCTTAGCAACTTTGTAAATTTTATCGATAGCTATTTCAATTTGCTCCTTGGTATGGGTAGCCATTAAGCTAAAGCGAATAAGCGCTTCTTCTTTAGCTACTGCCGGAGATGTTACTGGATTTACAAATATGCCTTCTGCCAAGAGCATTTTGGCTAACATAAAGGTTTTGGCATCATCTCTAATGTAAATAGGTACAATCGGCGTACAAGAAACCCCGGTATCAAAACCAAGACGTTTTAGTTCGGCTAAAGCAAAGTTGGTATTTGCCCACAATTGATCTATTCTTTCCGGCTCGCGCTTGATTACGTCAAGAGCAGCTATCACACTTGCAGTGGCTGCAGGAGCAATACTTGCGCTAAAAATTAGTGAGCGCGCATTGTGTTTCAGGAAGTCGATAGTTGCATTGTCGGAGGCAATAAAACCGCCAATAGAGGCCAAAGACTTACTGAAAGTACCCATAATCAAATGGGTTTTGTCGGTCAAGTTAAAATGCGAAGATGTACCACTACCATTATGGCCGATTACCCCCAAGGAATGTGCATCGTCGACCATGATGGTAGCATTGTATTTGTCGGCTAACTGAGCAATGCCTGGGAGGTTGGTAATATCCCCATCCATGCTAAAAATACCATCTACCACAATCAACTTCACTCTGTTTCTATCGCAATTTTTGAGAATCTTTTCTAAAGATTCCATATTGTTGTGCCTAAATTTAAGCACTTTGGCAAAACTCAATCTTGCACCTTCTAAAATAGAAGCATGGTCTAACTCGTCTAAAATCAAATAATCGTTTCGTCCCAACAACGCACCTATTACACCCAAGTTCACTTGAAAACCTGTACTAAATACCAAGGCAGCTTCTTTACCTACATATTCAGCAAGTTTTTCTTCCAACTCTAAATGTATGTCGAGCGTGCCATTCAAAAAACGAGAACCAGCACATCCGCAACCATATTTATTTATGGCATCAATAGATGCTTTTTTAATTTCGGGGTGATTGGTTAATCCTAAATAGCTATTTGAACCAAACATCAAAACTTTTTCACCATTAATCGTCACCTCAGTATCTTGTTCGCTTTCAATAACCCTAAAATATGGATACAACCCAGCATTTCTTAATTCATCGGGGCGTGTAAACTTTGCTACTTTGTCCAATAGTAAATTATTATTGCACACTACATCATCATATCCTAACATATTCATATCGAAGGTGTTTTAGATTTTTTGCGGTTCAATTAACAACAGTATCATTTAAAAAAGGTTTCGCAAGCATTGATTTTATCTATGAAATAGTGGAGCACTTATTTAACAGATGTTTGTTTATCCAATACACTACGATACTTTCTGCAAAAAATAGCAAATATAGCCCTTAGAAAGCAAAAAAATAACATTAAGGTAATAAAACCACCCAATCTAAACAAGATTTTAATTCTACAGCCACTTTCTAACAATTTTTTTAAACAAAAAAGTAGCGCTCTCGTCATTTTTTATAAATACAGTAGGACTTTTTTCAAACGACGGCACATACTAACAAGATAGTACATGACAGTTAGGCAAAGTAAGGCTACTACTTTTAGACCCTCACTTTCTAAAAATCAAACGATGCTGGCTATTTTAGGAGTTATTTTTCATTTTATTGGCGGTTTTGCCTCGGGTAGTTTTTACATGCCTTATAAAAAGGTAAAAGGTTGGAGCTGGGAAAGTTTTTGGATAGTTGGTGGTCTTTTTTCTTGGTTGATAGTGCCACCGATTGCAGCTTACTTAACCATCCCAGGATTTACCGATATCATTAAAAATACACCAATAAGTACACTAACTGCAACCTATGTAATGGGTTTGCTTTGGGGTATTGGTGGTTTAACTTATGGCTTAGGTGTACGCTATTTAGGTGTATCGCTAGGCAGTTCAATCATTCTTGGCTTATGTTCTGTTTTTGGCGCCTTAATTCCTTCTGTTTACTACTATTACAATCCAACGCAAGGCAAAGACACAATTGTAGATTTATTTACAAGCCATTGGGGCATTATGGTGATTCTTGGCTTAGCGGTTTGTGTTATTGGTATTATCATTAGTGGTAAAGCTGGCGCTATGAAGGATAAAGACTTAGCAGGCTTAAATAATGGCGCTACTCAAAGTTCGTCAGATGCGCATGGCCATGTTGATGCTGGTGGCAATGAATTTGAACTTGTAAAAGGTTTAATACTAGCCATTATTTCTGGTGTATTGAGTGCTTGTTTTAGCTTTGGTATAGAAGCTGGTAGCAGCATGGGCGCTACAGCAAACGAACTTTGGAAAGCTGCAAATCCACAAGAAACTGGTGAGTTTTTATTTAAAAATAACGTCATTTTTGTAGTAATACTTTGGGGCGGTTTAACTACCAACTTTATATGGTGCATGATATTAAATGCACGTAATAAAACCTTTGGTGATTACACCAATAAACAATCACCATTGCGTAAAAACTATCTTTTGTGTGCTTTAGGTGGTACCATGTGGTTTTTACAATTCTTCTTTTATGGTATGGGCGAAAGCAAGATGGGTAACGGCGCAAGCTCATGGATTTTACACATGTCATTCATCATTTTAGTAGCCAACATGTGGGGCTTGGCATTAAAAGAATGGAAAAAAAAAAAAAAAAAA
>JAIXOS010000094.1 GCA_027486695.1 Chitinophagaceae bacterium
GGCTACTACTATTGAAGATGGCGTTATCCTATGGGGACAAGTTGGGGTTAATAAAACCATCACTATTGGTGCGGGTGCTGTGGTACACGGACAAGCCGGCGTTACCAACAGTATAGAAGGCAACAAAGCCTATTGGGGCACGCCCGCAATTGATGCCAAACAAAAATATAGAGAAGTGGCATGGGTAAAAAGATTACCGGAACTGTGGAAAAAAGTGATGGAATAATTGATTGTGGCATCACACCATAAATATATCAAATAGGGGGCCATTTATCATCAAGCCCCCTATTAGCTTTTAGATTATTGATTTATTTAAAAATTTCAATGCTTTTTTAATGACTATTAAAGCATTTAATTATTTCAATTGATTGTGTAATTGCTTCGTTCAAACATCTTTTCTGCCCAAAACACACCTCCCAACCAACTACTGTCCTTGCCCAAGGGAAAATCCGGCTTTACCGTTGAACAAATACAAATTTTCGGTTTTAATGGTATCTACTTGTTGTTCCAAAGCATTGGTTAATAATTGAATAATGCCCGATTTGTTTGCCATGGTACCGGCCTTTGGTAAAAAACGGCAGCGCCAATGATCGGTACAAAATGTTTCGGAAAATCCATTAGGCCACACTTTAATGCCCCTATTGGTAATCATAGCTAGTTGTAAGTCGTCCGTTTGTATAGATTGTACTATTTCGGCAAGCGCATCAGGGTTGGTACCTGCCCAATGTACAAATACATCCACGCCGGCCAATTCCTTAACCGCAGCCGGTTTACGTACATATTTTGGCAAACACAAGGTCGTGTTGTTGCTGTAAGATACCGGTTGCAACAAGGTGGGTTTACGACCAAGATTGGCAATTACGGCTTGCGCAAAGGCTTTGGTACCTACTTTTTGTTTACTCACGCCCTCTTTATAAATATCGTAGGTATGTATGCCTTCTTCAATAGTGGTTAACCAGGCATTTTGTACTTTTTCGGCCACTTCTGTTTGACCAATGTGGTTCAACATCATAATAGCACCTTGCAGCAAACCCGAAGGATTGGCCACATCTTGCCCCGCCCTTCTTGGTGCAGAACCATGAATAGCTTCAAACATAGCGCACTCTTCTCCAATATTTGCCGATCCGGCTAACCCCACCGAGCCTGTAATTTGTGCTGCTACATCGCTCAATACATCACCGTATAAATTGGGCATAACTATTACATCAAATGCCTCCGGCGAGTCGGCCATTTTGGCTGCGCCAATATCTATAATCCAATGTTCATTTTCAATATCGGGGTATTCTTTGGCTATTTCATCAAACACTTTGTGAAACAATCCGTCGGTTTGCTTCATAATATTGTCTTTGGTAAAGCAAGTCACTTTTTTGCGATTCTGCTGTTTGGCATATTCAAAAGCATAACGCACAATTTTTTCGCAACCGGGTCTACTAATCAATTTTAAACACTGTACCACTTCGTCGGTTTGTTGGTGTTCAATACCCGCATACAAATCTTCCTCATTTTCCCGTACAATTACAATATCCATTACGGGATGTTTGGTACTTACAAACGGATGCAAACTTTTGCAAGGACGTACATTTGAATACAAACCCAAAAATTTACGAGTGGTTACGTTCAAACTTTTGTACCCACCTCCTTGTGGGGTAGTAATAGGGGCTTTTAAAAAAATCTTATTTCGGCGAATAGTTTCCCATGCTTCGTGGGCTATGCCTGAAGTATTGCCCGATAAATACACTTTTTCGCCCACCTCAATTTCTTCAATCGAAATTTGGGCATTGGCTGCTAAAATAATTTCCAATGTGGCGTCCATTATTTCAGGACCAATGCCATCGCCTTTTGCTACAGTAATTTTTGTCATAGTGTGTAGGGTTTTAAAATTTTGATGACGCAAAAATGTAGTGCTTTATTCATAAGTTTTTATTTATCCTTTTAATAATTTAAATAAACATTTTTTATGGAAAGCTATTTTCCCAACTACTCAACCTTCTTTTTACCAAAACCAACCTACCCCATGCACCACAATAAACTGAATTGCAAACTGATTAACAAACAATCCATTTTTCAATTGTTAGAACGCCAACTAACCACCCACAAGTCGACGCCGGTCCCGCTTTTTGTTGCTACTCCGCCACACACCCGCGCACAAGGCTTCAGCGGGGTATCCACGTCAATCGGGCGTATATTCCGAACGCTTTTGCCCATAGCAGCTGTACAAAACCTATCTACCTGAAGCTCGTTATGGCAAGCAACAACTGATACAAGGTTGTTGCTTTAGGCATCATTTCATCCCCTTTTTGGGTACATTTTATACACCCCCACAAAAGCATTTAGGCGCAAACATCCATTGTTCAACTATTTGAACAACCTGTTGAACAGCCTATCGTACAGCTATTGCACCACTAGGCCGGTACATTTGTGCTTTGCAAATCAGTCATTTATTTATCAAAAATTGAACTACCAATGAAAAAAAAATGGTTTTGTATGGTGCTCGGTTTGGGCTTGTGCTATGGCCTATCGGCGCAAACACCAAAAACAAAAGAACCCATTTCGGTGAGCGGCATTTACCCGTCGCTAGCTTATTTTAACAACGAAGGTGAGTGTGGTACAGGTGCAGTAGTGCCTTGGGCCAATAGGCTTTGGGTCATTTCTTATGGACCGCATTTGCCTTATGGCTCATCGGATAAGTTGCACGAAATAACACCTCAACTAACCAAAATTATTCGTCCGGAAAGTATTGGTGGCACACCTGCAAACCGCATGATTCATAAAGAGAGTAACCAACTTTTTATAGGCCCATATGCTATTGATACAGCCCGCAATGTGCGTGTAATACCCGTAACAGCTGCCCCCGGCAGACTCACCGGCATTGCCCGTAGTCCAAAAGACCCTGCCAACAAAGTAATTATTGCTACCATGGAAGAGGGTTTTTACGAAATAGATGTCAAAAGCCTAGCGGTAAATACTTTGTACAAAGACGGTAACCAACAATGGAAAGAAAAAATAGCCAAGAGTTTTGAAAGCGAATTGCTTGTGGGGGTTCATGGTAAAGGTTTTTATTCTAGTCAGGGGGTATGTGTGTTTAGCAACAATGGCGAACAGGGCTACAAAGCGCGAATTGACCCACGAACCGAGGCCGGTTCATTATCGGAATGGGATGGTAATCAATGGAAACTAATACGCAGAAACCAATTTACAGAAGTTACCGGCCCGGGTGGCATTTATGGCAACCCCAATCCTGCCACGGATCCTATTTGGAGCACAGGTTGGGATTATAAATCGGTATTGCTAGCCGTTCGCGACAAAGGCAATTGGGCTTTTTACCGTTTGCCCAAAGCTAGCAACAGCTACGACGGTGCACACGGATGGAATACAGAATGGCCAAGAATTAGGGATATTGGCGCTCCCGATAAAAAAGATTATTTAATGACCATGCATGGTATGTTTTGGCGCTTTCCGGGCAACTTCGATATTCGCCACGCTGCCGGTATACGCCCTCGCTCTTCTTATTTAAAAGTGATTGGTGATTTTACTCGTTGGAACAATCAATTGGTTTTTGGTTGCGACGATGCCGCAAAAAGCGAATTTTTAAACAAACGAAAAGCCAAAGGCGGCATAGAGGGTCCGGGACAATCGCAATCAAATTTGTGGTTTACTAGCC
>JAIXOS010000174.1 GCA_027486695.1 Chitinophagaceae bacterium
AAAAGATTGTAACGATGATAGAACAACTAATATGTATACGTTGTAAATTCATTCAATATTTTATCAATTATTTAGCAGGAATGGTTACAATAGCCGTAGCTGTGTCTTTGCAACCACTATTACCGGTAACCACCAACTTAACGGAGTAAGTAGCCGCCGTTGTGCTTTTTTGAAAAGTCTTTTCCACGTAGGTGTTAAAATTATCATCAATAACACCGCCCCCCAAATCCCACAGGTAACCAGTAAAATAGCCATGAGGAATATTTGACTGGCTATAAAAAGCCCATTTGACGGTAGCAGCATCAGATGAAACAACATTTTTTAGCATTAGAGCTTTTGGTCTTATGTTTTGACCGTAGGCCAACACATTTTTACTAACCTTATAAATTTGTTTACCGTTTAAATAAACAGTCATCTTTACGTCATAATTGTTTTGATAAGTAAAAGCTTTTTTAATTGGTGCCCCAATAGCCGTACCACTTGCATCTGCAAAATCCCAGCTAAATGTGGCATTATTAGGCGCTCCCTTAATATTGGGCGTAAAAATGAAGTATTCGTTATTACAAGCATCGTATCTTACGGCATCAAAATCGCCCGAAATTGAATACACCGCGGGCACATATACCGATACGGTAGCAGTATCCTTACAACCCGAATTAGCTGTTGCAATGAGTTTTACAGGATAGGTTTTATCTTCTGCAACTTGCGGAAAGTTATGCGGAGTGTAAGCGTTTGCAGTGCTTGTACTACTCCCATCTGCCCAATCCCAAGTATAATTGGTTAGTGCACCACGTTGAACACTTGATTGGCTAGTAAATGCATAGTTGTTTAAGTAATTGATATCGTAAATCTGTGCATAAAACGAGGCGTGAGGCGTTACTTGTTGTCCGTATGCCTCTATAGAAAAAGAAATAGCATTTAGCAGTTGCCCTGAAGCATCCTTAACTTTCACAATAACCGTATAGGTACCGGCATGTTCGTAAATATTTTTTACACTTGTTCCCTGCATCACTTGTCCGTCACCAAACTCCCAATTAAAGGTAGCATTTGACAAATTACTTGCCGGGGTGGCGGTAAAAGCAAAAATTTCGTTACTTGGAAAGCATTGCGACGTTTTACTATACTTAATGGTTATGTTATTGCTAACAAAACTAACAGTATCTTTAAAAGAAGAAGTTACACCTCCTATAATAGTGCCTTTGTCTTCGCTATTAGGTGTATCTACCGTTTTACCACAGGACACATATAAGGATACACAAGAAAGCAACAAGCTTATTCTGAAAAAAGAATATTTCATAAAATAGGTATTAATCATTGTTTGAGCTACAAATGGGCTGCTGACGAATTCAATAGTTACAAATCAATAATTGTTAACGGAAAAATACAAAATATTAACCAAAAAATAGCTTTTTTATGGCAAAAAAACACAATTTATAGCATAATTAACTAAAAGCAAACAAACAATTGACCAAATTACTTGTGTAAAATGCACAATTGCAAAAAAAGTACAAGAATAATTTTGCAGATACTAAACCAATTAGTATTTTGCATCTAAATTTATTAGTCATGAGTTACGCAGGTAAAAATCTACGCTATTTACGCAGACTTAGAGGATGGACTCAAGAAGAGTTTGCCAATAAATTGAACATCAAACGGTCCTTAGTTGGTGCTTATGAAGAAGAACGTGCCGAACCACGATTAGATGTTTTGGAAAGCATTTGTTCTATCTACAAACTTACTTTAGATGAACTTTTATTGAAAGATATCAGTACCACTGAACCCAAGAGTTATTTGGAAGAAAGACGCAAATTAAAAATGGCATCTACGGCAGCCCAAATTTCTTTTGTACCGGTTAAAGCTGCTGCCGGATACCTGAGTGGTTATGCCGACCCTGATTTTATCGACGAACTAAATACTTTTACCTTGCCTATGCTAGCACCGGGTCAATATCGGGCATTTGAAATTGTGGGTGATAGCATGTTGCCTACTCCAAGCGGTAGCGTTATTGTTGGTGAAAAAATAGATGAACTGGAAGAAATTAAAAATAGTAACACTTATGTAGTTCTTTCTAAAAGCGAAGGCGTTGTATATAAGCGGGTGCTAAAAAACAATCGTGCTAAAAATAAGCTTACACTAGTGAGCGATAATCCTGTTTATGAACCTTACAATGTAAATTCGGAAGATGTACTAGAAATTTGGAAAGCCGTATTTATTTTACAAAAAGCCAACATTGCCCAACGTTGGGATGTAGGTCAATTAGCGGGTATGGTTAACACACTACAAGAACAAGTGGTTAATTTACAGAAAAAACTCAACTAAATACAATTATATACGGATTAGTAAGTACCAAACAGTCTTGTTCTCACAGAACATGGCGATTTACAGTGGTTTCAATCAATAGCAAACCACTGTTTTTTTTACCTAATTGAAAGAGTATTTCTTCTTTTTGGGCATAGTAATAAGAGATATGCTTTGGTATATTGTAATCTACAAAAGAACAACTACCCTAGTTGTTTTTTCCACATCTACACGAGTTGCTTATATTAACTCACCTTATCAGTTACCTTTGTATAATGATAATAAATTTACAGTTGGTGGGTTGTGTACTATTTATTCTATTTTGCACAATTACACTGATTCAGCTTTTCTATTACTTATTCTTTTTTCGACGGTTGGCTTTTTACAAACCAAAAGCACCTACTTCGAGCATTGACCAACCTGTTTCGGTGATTATTTGTGCTAGAGATGAAGCAGATAATCTATCTAAATTTTTTCCGGGTGTATTGGTGCAAGAGTATAAAACAACCCACGAGATTGTAGTAGTTAACGACAACTCGCAAGATGACAGTAAATATTTATTGGAGGAATTTAAAAAAACATTCAAATCCATACGGATTGTTGAACTTACTCAGGAAGCTAAATTAATCAGTGGGAAAAAATACCCCTTGTTCACCGGAATTAAAGCTGCAAAATACGAAACACTTCTTCTTACTGATGCGGACTGTGTACCTGCTAGTGAGTTTTGGGTAAACAAAATGCAAAGTGCTTACAAGGAAGGAGTAGAAATTGTTTTGGGTTATGGGGCGTACCGCAAACACAAAGGGCTATTGAATAAAATCATTCGTTTTGAAACATTCCATACAGCACTCCAATACCTATCCTATGCATTAGCCGGGTTTACCTATATGGGAGTTGGCAGAAATTTATCATATAAACGAGAACTATTTTTCAAAAACAAAGGATTTTCTAGTATCATACAAATTCCAAGTGGTGATGATGATTTATTCATTAATCAAGTTGCAAAAAAAGGCAATACTGCCATTATGATTGACCACGAAGCCCACACGATTAGTGAGCCGAAAAAAAGTTGGAATGAATGGATGCGACAAAAATACCGACACTACACCACTGCTAAATACTACAAGCAATCACATAAGTTATTACTCGGTCTATATTCTTTTTCATTGTTTTGGATTTGGCCCTTATTTGTAGCAAGCATACTCCTCAATACTTGGTGGATAGTTTTAAGCGTTATGTCCGCAAGAATTATATTACAAGGCATTATACTGTATAAAACATCGGTTAAGCTAAATGAAAAAGACCTATGGCCGTATTTTATTCTTTTCGACATTTGGATGTTTTTCTATTTCTTGTTTATGCTGCCGGCACTTTGGAAAAAGCCAACTCGAAACTGGCATTAATTAATTTTCAACCTTCCAATCTTTTTCCGATGATAGAAATTGTTTACAAATACTTTGAAGATTTTACACCAAAACAGAAACAACAATACGAACTGTTGCAATCACTTTACTCCGATTGGAATACAAAAATAAATGTGATTTCAAGAAAAGATACTGATCAACTTTACCTTCACCACATACTGCATTCCTTAAGTATAGCCGCAATTGCTGAGTTTGAATCTGGCATGCAAATTATTGATATAGGTTGTGGAGGCGGTTTTCCTGGTATACCATTAGCCATATTTTTCCCGGATGTACAATTTCATTTGGTAGATAGTATTGGAAAAAAATTAAAAGTAGTAGAAGGCATCTGTGAGGCTGCAAACATTCAAAATATTACCACACAACATACTCGTGCCGAAGAAATAAAAAATAAAAAATTTGACTTTGCCGTAAGCAGAGCCGTTGCGCCACTAAAAGACTTATGGCAATGGGCTAATCCACTATTAAAAAAAGGTAACAAAACCAATATACCAAACGGTCTGATTTGTTTGAAAGGTGGCGACTTACATCAAGAAATTTCAGAAAGTGGAACTCGTCCTAAAATGATGCGTATTGCGGATATTTTTAAAGAGCTATATTTTGAAGAAAAATACATCATTCATGTATCAAAAAACTAACCAATGTTTAGATAAGCCATTTCTAAACCTGATTATTGAGTAAAATTGGTAATTGTCTATTCTGCACAATGGTACAATACAACTCACTTGCCTTTGATGCTTTTTCGATATTCTTCTAGCTATTGTATTTGCAACTTGATGGTTTCATAACTTATTGAGGAGGTGCCAACCATAATTGTAAAGCTACCCTTTTCAACTACTTTTCGCATATTGGCATCGTAGAAGGATAATTTATCGGGAGTCATTGTAAAACGAACAACTTTCTTTTCACCAGGTTGCAAATATACTTTTATAAAATCTTTAAGTTCTTTTACAGGGCGAGTAATGGTTGAAACATCATCTCTAATATAGCACTGCACCACTTCTGATCCGGCTTGTTTACCTATATTGGCTACAGTTACCGACACCACCGCACTATCTTTACTCCCAATACTTGATCTAGATATTTGCAAATTACTATAAGCAAATTGAGTGTAACTTAACCCAAATCCAAATGGATATAGCGGTGTTGCTTCTTCCAATAAATAGCCCCTTAATTTGGATGATGGCTTATGGTTATAATATACAGGCAGATGGCCGGCAGAGCGAGCTATAGAAATAGGTAGTTTCCCGGAAGGATTGCTTTCTCCAAAAAGCATTTGGGCAATAGCAGTACCACCTTCCTGACCAAGATACCATGCTTGAACTACAGCATCTACCTGATTATTTAAGTGCTGAAATGCAAGTGGTTGTCCACTATTCACTACTGCAACAATGGGTTTTCCAGTAGCTTTGATCGCAGAAATCAATTCATTTTGTTCCCCTACCAATTCTAAATTGGGAATATCGCCATGGTGCCTAACTGACCAAGCCTCTCTAGATAATACTTCGTTACCACCTACAAATAATATTACCATGTCCGCTGCTTTAGCAACCGATACAGCCTCAGCAATTCGTTGAAGATTTTGTTGCCTATTAGACAATACGACCGGGTCTTTAAACCAACTACCACTATCGGTTAGCCTGCAACCCTCAGAATAGCTGATAGTTATAGGTTTGTTTAATGTTTTAATTCCCTCGAGGGGCGAAATACAAACTTTTGGCTCACCACTATAGCCGCCTAAAATACACCTGTTGGCATTGGGGCCAATTATAGCAATTTGCTTGTATTTCTGTATATCAATAGGCAAAATTTGGTGGTTGTTTTTTAGTAAAACAATCGACTCTGTAGCAGCTTGAAGCGCTAGTTCCCTATGCTTGGTGCTACCAACAATTTGTTCTGCTGCCTCGGGGTTAGTATATGATTGATCAAACAAACCTAATTCAAACTTTACAGTTAAAATTCTTGCTACGGTACTGTCTAAAACAGCTTGTGACAACCGCTTATTGCGTATCAGGGTTGCAATAGTACCATATGCAAAATTGTTAGGTGTTTCAATATCAACACCCGCATTTAAAGCCATCAGAGCTGCTTGTAGCGAATCTTCTGCAACAAAATGGACATCACGTAAATCTTGAATGCCCCCGTAATCCGATGTAATAATTCCTTTAAAACCCCATTCTTTGCGTAAAACTTGTGTAAGCAACCATCTATTTGCATGGGCTGGCACTCCACTCAATTCGTTGTAACAAGGCATTACACTTCGAGCTCGTCCTTCTTTTATACACAATTCAAAAGGCGGAAAATACACTTCACGCAAAGTGCGTTCATCTACAAATACGGGACCAATATTCGATCCGTTTTCCGGTATACCATGTACACCAAAATGTTTTAATGTAGCAATTACATGATTACTATCAATAGTTCCGTTATTACTATTGCCTTGATAACCTCTTAGTTCGGCCAAGGCCAATCTAGCTACATGGTAGGGATCCTCTCCCAATGTTTCTTCTGTTCTTCCCCAGCGAGGATCTCTGCCCAAGTCCACCACAGGTGCCAATACCTGCTGAGCGCCCCTGACCCTAATTTCTTTGGCTACCGCAGTATAAATTTGGGTTAACAAATTTTCATTCCAAGTGGCTCCCAATGCCAAATGGCTAGGAAAATGAGTGGCATCTTTAGCCTGATTACCATGTAATCCTTCTTCATGAAACATCACCGGAATGCCTAAACGAGTTTTGTTAACAAAAAAATGTTGTATTTGATTAGAAAGTAGCGCTGTTTGTTTGGCATTCAAACTTTTTGAAAGGTATTCCATTCCAAAAGTTTCATTGGGGCGTGCAACTTGACCAAGACCGTTGGCAAAATGCTGTAAAGCCATTGATTCGCTAAATTCGCCCTGTGCATTGGTGAATTTTCGTTTTTCTTGCGACCAAACACATTGTGTTTGAGCAATTTTTTCTTCCAAGGTCATTCGCTTCAGCAAATCTTTAACCCTGATTCCAATTGACAAATGCGCATTTTTATACGGGAGCAGTGTAGATTGTTGTGCTGCAACAATATTGTTAGTTAGAAATGGGAAAGAAAAAATAAAATACGCAACAAATACTTTGGCAAGAGCAGAACGCATGAATGTATATTTAAATCAGCAATCAATAAAACCAATCAAATATAAACCCAACACTTACTTTTTCATGCCCCTGGGTTGCAATTACTTGTCAGCAAATACTTTAGTGAACATGAACACTAACTCTATCCATTAAAGTATAACCTTGTAATGTTTGAATTATTTTACATTTAACTGGACCTATTAAAGAGAGACCAAACTACTTGAATAGCGTTTTGAATACAACAAGGAGTAAAGTAAATGCTGCGAATTGTAGCCATTTAATTGAACTTTCTTATTCCTTTAATTCAATGGAAATATTTGAGCAGTGATGTTATTATTCATACAATTCTTTCATATCTTCCTCAATCATAATCTGTTGCTCAATTGCCATGATTTTACTGATAGTCAGAATATGAAAAACACCATAACATGCCGCTGTAATCACATCAATATAAGTTTTTGTACGATGAAAAACATAAATACTACTTTCAAACAACAAATTAGCTGCTACCAATAAAAACAATGAAATAAACAAAAATTTAAATCCATATTTTTTATTAAACAAAGCCGTATTCAGGCCTAAAGTAACAAAATACACAAGCACCCCTGCATAAGCAAACATGCGTGCTTTATCCATTAGTAAAATTCTATTTTTTCCAAAAAACTGTATGAGGTAAATATAAACGCCTGCACCAATAAGGCCTATCGCTAGCGGAATTAATCCTGATGGCAACGAAAAAGGATGTAATCTTTTGAAAGCAAGTGCATATAAAATGAAACTAATTGCATACCCAAGCAAGCCTAGCCACTGTAATTTTACACTAAACTGAATGGTTAAGCAATCTCCTGCCCAAGACATAAGCAAGGCGGCTAATAATAACAAGTGTACGCGCGATACAACGTGCAGCATATAAGCCATGATTAATAAAGGCATCAAAAATGTGCGCGAGTACAATCGGTGTGTGTATTGCCTATCGTACAAAAAATAGCATTCAAATACTAAAGAAATAAAAAATAAGGCAATAAGTGTTTTGTGTACACGTGAATAGCTGAATATCTTTTTTATAGCCGCAAACATATTGTCGATAATTTTTAGTGAAAAATTTTTTATCTCTTAAAAAAACTTCTGTCAATTAACCATACAACTACAAATGGCAAAGGAGTAAATATAGCCGGCACCACAAGGTAATATTGGTTTAAATGCTGCAAAAAAGGCAATTTTAAAACCGCATAAATGAATAACATCAAACCATATAATTGTGCAAATCCTTTGAACACGGGCTTACTCACCGAAAACCAAAGACCTATAAAACCTAATGCTATTTGTAAGATCATATTTGATTTAACCAATAAAATGTACATCCAATTAGGTAAGCTATGCATCCATCGGCGAGTAAAAACAAATACAAACAAAATAATGCAACTCAATACAATGCATCCCCAAAAAATACTATCCTTTCGCATCTACTTGATTTTCTTTTTTTACGTACAAGGTCCATCCAAAAAATATGACCACATACATTGCTAAAGTAAACAAATAATGATGGCTTGTTTCAAAATAGGCTCTGTAATGTACGTATACCCACTGTAAACCCACACACCGCAAGACGTTAGTAACAACAAGCAATAGAGAACCAACAACAGCAAACCACCATTTTCGTGCATTGCTGTAAGGTAATAGAACAATCAATCCCACATACATAACCATCAATTCGAGTCCATTACAAGCATCCGCAATAGCAATTAAGGAATAATTGCCCCGCATAACATTTATAAAGGTTTCTCCTCTAACCACTATTTCCTGACTGCATGTGGCAAGTATGGCAGATTTACTATCCAAAAAATTTATCATCCATGCAGTACCGTTTGCTACAATTTGGGTGAGTGGTTTATCAAAAATCCGAGAAGGATACAACCAAGTTTGGTACAATACTTTCCATACCACCACACAACCAAGTGCTTTTATAACAAAGCGCTGTGCCAAGGATAGCGCTTGCCATTTTTGTAACACCAAATTGTTCTTGTACAAAGCAAATATTTTAAATAGGTAAGCAAAAAGATTACTCAAAAATAGGTAAATATAGTTTTATCATCTTAGAAAAACGAATATCCTACGCCCTTTGACGAATTTATAACGCTCTACGATACAATACTGTTAACTGCGCTAAAATATTCCAAATTTTAGCTTTTTTTAAGCCAATTGCCGCTTGCAACCGTCTTTTTGGGCTGCAAGAGTGAACGTTTGCAGCATACCATATGATACACGTCATTTTTTATTATTGACCAAGAAATCAAATTTGTGTTTACCAAGTCTATTGGTTTTTAACTAAAACGCACCATTCATTATACCAAACATAATTATGAAAGCAGCAATTTCACAACACACATTCCACATTCCGGTTATGGGTTTAGGGTTTACCATCGACACACCCGTAAAAGTTGCCAAGTACGGCATTTCCTCAGTTATTTCGATAGTAGAAGATGGATTAATTGAACAAATGAGGGCTTTCTATTGCCAACTTGACCAACAGCCCTATGTGCCAATAGATGCTAAAGAAGAAGATTACCGCGCCAAGCGAATTACCGACTATTTAAACATCATTCATAGTATTGTACAACGGCAATCTGCCATTGTACAACAGTTGCCCTTTTGTACCGACAGCGACATAGATAAATATTTTGAACTATTACCCAATTACAGCTATGCCAAAAAGTTGTATTACGAAATGGTATCTGAAACCGATAACAACAGGCAACAGCACCTTCAACAACAGTTGCGCAAATATGTGATTCCCGGAGCTATTGACGTGAATATCATGGCTAAAATAGACAAACCCAATT
>JAIXOS010000150.1 GCA_027486695.1 Chitinophagaceae bacterium
AGCGTACCTACAATTTCAACCCCACATGAGGTTTGGGCAATCATCCTCAAATTATAGAAGTGCAATGCCAGCGTGAATATGAAGGCAAAGGTGCTTATCCTAATTATGTAATGGAAGGAGTAATTAATGGCTTTGAAGAGTTTAATACCAATACACCACAAAGTGGTAATAAAAGCTTAAACGACATAAAGCACAAACCCACTTTTAAAGGTGTATGGTCTTGGTCTCGCGGCGGTGGATGGGTTGGGCCATACATAACCAATGAATTTTGGTGTAAACTAAATGCTTATGTTATTGGTACTTGGGCAGCCAATACCACATTAACTGAAGAAGAAGTGTTTAATAAATTTATGGATGTAAATGGTATAAAAGGCAGCTCTAGAAAGGCTTTTAGACAATTGTGTTTGTTATCTGCTAAGGCAGTGCTACGGGGGCATACAAGTGCTACATTGCCATTTCAAGTAGATTGGGCTTTTTGGATGAGGGATGAATTTTTAAGTGGCATTGGCAGTAAGCCTTCTGTTAAAACAAATACTTCGGAAGGTTGGTTAAAAAATGCCTTTACTTATTACGATGCTAATGGACAATTACAGCAAGCTATTGATGAAAAATATGAGGCTGTAGAACAATGGAAAACCATTGTCTCATTAAGTAGCCGTATAAAACTTACAAATAAAAATGATGAAAACTATATACGTATTTCGTCACAATATGGCTTGTTATTACACCAAATTATTGCTGAAGGGTGGAAGATTATGGCACTTGGCTTTGAAGGAGATAAACATAAGAAGTATGATACGTTACAGCTTACAAAAGCAATAAAACTTTATGATAATTATTGGCAAGCATACAATCAGTTAAAAGCCAATAATCCGTCTTGCGCTACATTATATAAACCTTATGCTTTTATGTACGAGTCACCCTTGTATCACAGAGATTTTGGTATGAAAGCATCTATAGATAAGTATCGTTTAATCTTAAATCAGCAACAATGAGAAAGATAAAACGATATATGCTTGCTGTAGTTATCTTGTTTTTTTGTATCCACCTCAAAGCAATTGCTGGTACACAAGTTACCTTTTACGTAGATGCTACTAATGGTAATGATAATAATACAGGTACATCGGTAACTGCTAGTTTTAAAACCATTTTAAAAGCACAAACTGCTGTAAGAAGTGTAAATGGCAACATGATTGGAGATATTTACGTGTACTTACGTGGGGGTAATTATATACTTTCTGCCACCTTAGTTTTTGATGATAGAGATGCAGGCACCAATGGATATAATATCTACTATACTGCATTCCCTAATGAAACGCCTATTATTAGCGGTGAAAGAAAAATAACTGGTTGGGTATTGCATGATAATGCAAAACAAATTTATAGAGCAGCTGCTGGCAGTACCATACGAACAAGACAATTGTATATCAATGGAAGAAGGGCAACAAGGGCACGCACCTTCGATACATTGGCTAATCTTACAATTGATACTGCAGTAGGTCATACTACCACTACCACTGCCATTGCTTCTTGGAAAAATACCAGTGATATTGAATTGGTATATATAGCAAGTTGGACGAATCCACGTTGCGGTATAAGTTCTGTTTCTGTAAACAACGGCATCGCATTATTGACCATGAAACAGCCAGGTTGGAGTTATTGTACCAATAAAGGCCTTACTTCCATAGGTGGCGGTTTTTCAAAAGCACCTTGGTACATTGAAAATGCATATGAACTAATTGATAGTGCAGGTGAATGGTATTTGGATAGAACAGGTGCTATTAATGGCACAGCCAACACTTTTTACTACAAGCCATTTCCTGGTGAAGACATGAGTAATGTAGACGTATGTGTTCCAGTACTTGAAAGGCTTATTACAGTGCAGGGGAGAAGTATTGCTACGCCAGCGCACCATATTCAATTTGTAGGATTGGTTTTTCAATACGCTACATGGCTGTTGCCCAATGGCAATAATGGACACTCGGATGCACAAAACAATATTCTACGTTGGAAAGGTAGGGGAGAGCGTATTGTAGATGCAGCAGCAATTGCTATGCGCTATGCCAATGATGTGAATATACAACGTTGTGTATTCAGACGTTTGGGTGGGTTAGGTGTAGAAATGTATCCAGGATGTCAAAACAACAATATTATTGGTTGCAGCTTTACCGATATATCTGCAAACGGCATTCAAATTGGTGATGTGTATGGCGCTTTAAACGACACAAGCTACGAAGCGTTCTGCAATCCGGTGGAGGCTAGGTTGATTAATAAAAACATAAGTATTGCTAATAATTACATCGATAAATGTGGGGTAGAGTATCGCTCATCTAGTGCTATTGCAGCAGTTTTTCCTCAAGCCATGTATATTGGACACAACGAAATAGGCAACATACCACAAACGGGTATCCATTTGGGTTGGGGGCAAGGTGGTACCAATGATGTAAGTGTGTATTCGATAGCCAAAAACAACCGTATAAACAGTAACTATGTGCGTAATACAGTTGCTGAGCTAGACGATTCGTCACCTATTTATGTATGCGGAGCACAAGATTCTGTCAATAATTTTTCGAGAATAGATAGCAATCATTGCATTAGTTCAAGAGATAATGGTTTGTATTTTGATGGCGGTTCTTGCTGGTGGAAGGCAGATAATAACGTGGTGCAAGATATTAAAAACGTAATAATCAACTTAAATAGGGATAAATACATACGCGATATAGCAGTAACAAATACTTATGCTGAAAAAAACCATTACTGGAATTTAGGTCTACGTACTACTATTCAGCCTATGAAAGTTACAAGTAATGGTAGTTGGCCGTTAGCTGCATTAGCACTTATGGATAGTGCAGGATTACAAGATGACTATGTTGATATTCGTTCAACAAGCTATTTAATCGATCATTTCAACAACAACCCGACAGGCAGTGCACCCGCGGGATGGATAACTAGCACAAGTGGTGGTACGGTAACTACAAGCAATATTAATGGTAATGGTGATCAGTGTGTAATGTTGTTCAAACCCGCTGCTGTCAATGCTGTTACTGCTACCAATACGTTTAAGCCGGTTAGTGGGAAAGTTATACTCACTTTTCAAGTGCGTACAGAAGCCCTTACTGACTGGAAAGTGTTACCTCATATATTAGATAAGAATGGCATCGTTGCTGCTTCTATCATTATGAAGGATGGTAATCTGCAATTATATAAAGGAAGTGGTAGTTATACTTTAATACAACCTTTTATCGCAGGCCAATGGTACAGTATAAAAGCTGTTTTAAATACCGAAACCAATAAGGTAGATGTATATGTAAATGGCATTCAAAAAGTGTATCAAGATAATTTTAGAAATAGAGTATCCGATATAAGCCAATTACAGTTTGGTATAGATGCAAACTATTTGGGTACCGCATATATTGATAATGTAAAAGTATACGCTGATCAAAATTTTGTAAATGAAAATTTCAATGATTTGCTTATAGGAAAAGAACCTTTAGGATGGATAAATACAACAACAAGTGGCACTATTACGGTAGATTCTATAGCGGGATACAGCAATAGGTTTATAAAAATGGTAAAATCAGCTTCCGCTAGTTTTCTTTTAATGTCTAAAAAAATAGATCCGGTTTATAAAAACATTGTAGCAACAGCCAAAGTTTATTCTAGTACCACTATGGGCTGGAAAAATGCCTATTACCTTTTTGATAGGTTTGATAAAGTTATTGCCAGTGTTATTTTTAGAGATGGGAATATTCAAGTATATAATGGTTCTGCCTTTACTACTGCAATGCCTTTTGTAAGCAATAATTGGTATAAAATAAAACTTTTACTTAATACAGAAACTAATAAATTTGATGTATTGGTAAACGATACATTACGTATTACCCAAGCTAGTTTTCGCAATAATGTAGCAGAAGTTTCTAAAATAGAGTTTGGCATTGGTGAGGGATATACTGGTTCATTATTTGTAGATGATGTACAACTTTATAATGCAGCTTCATTAACCTCAAGTACACTACCCGTTCAGTTCAAAACGCTTATAGCTACAGCTATTGACAATAAAAAAGTAGAACTTAAATGGATTACGAGTTCTGAAATAAACAACAAAATGTTTATTATTCAGCGTTCACAAAATGGTATTGATTTCAATACCATTGATACTGTACTTGGAAAAGGTAATTCAACCATACACAATAGCTATATTATTACTGATGCCAAACCATTAATTGGTAACAACTTTTACAGAATGTTACAGGTTGATTATAATGGAGCAACTACCTTATCTAATGTAGTTAATATGATTATTAAAGACAATAACAAAAATAATTTCAGCATTTTTCCCAATCCTTCCACTTTAGATATTTCATTAGTGATTAACGCAAATATTGGTGACTCCGTGTTTTTGATAATAACCGATAAAAAAGGCAGAGTAGTGTTAACGAAAAATATCAGTATCAATAGAGCTAAACAACAAGAAAAGTTTTCTACTGCTACATTATCGCAAGGATTGTACAATGTAACAATGGTTACAAAACAAGGCAATATCTCTCAACAATTTATTAAACAATAAAAATATACTAAACATGAAATAAAAAGACACCTCATTTTTATCCTATCAACAAAAAACGATTGCTATTACTAATTAAACATGCTAAATATGAAAAACTTTACAATTAAATTATTAGAAAAATGTTTTCTGGTTTCGCTAGTATTTTTTACGCTAGTTACTACCGCCTTTGCTGCAACACAAGCTACCTACTTTGTAGATCCTTTAAATGGTAATGATGCAAATAGCGGTACTTCTTTAACAAGTGCTTTTAAAAGTATTGACAAGGCGCGTACAACTGTAAGAGCCATTAATAGTAGTATGTCGGGCGACATATATGTATACCTACGCGGTGGTAGCTATGTGCTAACCTCTACACTTGCTTTTACCGAATTGGATGGCGGAACAAACGGGTACAAAGTATTTTACAAAGCCTTTAATAATGAAGTGCCCATTATCAGTGGCGAAAAAACAAT
>JAIXOS010000061.1 GCA_027486695.1 Chitinophagaceae bacterium
ATCGTAGATAAATGATAGTGTTGAAACAGAATCCGGCTTATGAGGTAACTAGTTTTTACTCAATCCATGCGCACAAAGCAATGTACGCATGGATTTTTTTATAATCTTACTTAACTTTCTTTCTGTGGATTAGCGGCTACATGGTAGCCTTTTGTTTTGGGTGAGCCAATCGCTAGAAGTACTATGAAACTGTAGTGGCGTTGGCACCGTTCAACTGCATCAACTGAATCGGCAATTTAACCCAAAAGCTATACATTTTCTTTTTGAAATAATGCAGGTATCGTTCTGAATATCAGTTTGATGTCGTATAAAAAACTATGGTTTTCGGCGTATTTATTGTCCAACATTAATCGCTCTTCTTCACTCATTTCACCCGCGCTGCCACGTTTTTCAACTTGCCATAATCCTGTAATTCCAGCGGGAGCCATGAAGCGTTGCGAGTATTTGTCGGTGGTAAGTTTTTCCGATTCATAAAGTGGCAAAGGCCTATTACCCACAATACTCATATCGCCAATAATTACATTCCACAATTGAGGTAATTCATCAATACTAGTATTGCGAATAAATTTACCCACTTTGGTAATGCGTGGATCGTCTTTAATTTTGAAGAAAGCGGCACCACTATTGCCTTTCTTGTTTCCAATATAATCTTTCTCGCACCATTGCACCTTATCCGCATATATTGGGAATTGGCACTTTGTGCCTGCGGCCAAACATTCGTCGCACAAAAAGTTTTCATTTTTTGTTTCTTCGGCAGTAGGAGTAGTGGATGCATATTGGTTAAGGTGTTTTAAATCTTTCAGCCGTTGATCTGCATTAACATACATTGATCTAAACTTATAAAATTTAAAAATTTTATAGCCTGTACCCACTCGAAGTGCGTAGTAAAACACCGGACCATTCGATTCGATTCGAATGAGTATATAAATAAGGAGTAAAAATGGTGACAAACAAATGAGTGCCGTTCCTGCAAAAAATAAATCGAAAATGCGTTTTGCTAGAGGTGTTTTGTACGATAAGTTTTGTTTGCTATCGGTTGAAGCTTTTTTTACAATGTTTTCCCAATTATTAATCAAAAAATTGATTCTTGTTTGTACTTTTTGGATAGAAACCGGTAAAATAAAAATATCGGATACTCCCGACTTAATAGCTAATAATTTGATATTGGTATCGGTAGGGTTACATACAATAAAAAAAGGCACATTGGGGTATTTTCTTTTTTTAAAGGTTTCTAACAATGCAATACCGGAAGTGCCTAAAATTTCGCTTTGGGCAATTACCGCCACGATATTAATGTGGTTGTTTTCCCATTGATTACTCAATTCCAACCCATTTTTAAATGCGCACACTTGCCTATCTTCAAATCCTCCCGACTTAAAATGCTGTAATAAAGTGTCGTCAAAACCAATCAAGGCAATGATTTGTTCCTGATTGGACTTTTTTTTGTCATACATCATCATGTACTGCTATTTAGTTGCTTTTTTGCCGGTGCGGCGCAATATTACACGTAGTCTAGCTTCTAGCTCGCGTGGATTAAATGGTTTTACAACATAATCATCGGCACCTGCATCCAAGCATTTAATACGCATTTCAGAACTTTCTTCACCCGATAAAACCATCACAGGTATTGCATTAAAGTAGTCGCTCGCTTTAAGTTGGTCAATCAAACCCAATCCACCTAAATTGGGGGTGTTTAAATCAGAAATGATGGCATCGGGCAAATTACCTTCCTGTAAATAGGAGAGTGCTTCTAAACCGTCGTTGCGAACATCTACTTCGTAGTTTCTGCTTAAAAATTTACTCAAAATTGTTTGCATAGAAATATCATCTTCTATCACCAACACTTTATATTTCACAACATTTTCGGTACTCATGCTAATAGTAATTTATCGTACAAGTTGGGTAATTTCGCTTACCTGAATTATTTTTTTTTCTACGCGCCTCAAAATAACCCGAAGTCGGGCTTCAAGCTCTAAAGGACTGAAAGGCTTAACTAAATAATCATCGGCACCTTCATCCAAACATTTGATTCTCATTTCTGATGAGTCATCACCCGACAGCACTATTATAGGTACAACACTAAAAAAGTCGCTGCTTTTCAACTGCTTTATTAAGTCTAATCCGTTTAGGTCGGGCATGTTTAAATCGGTTACAAGAATGTCGGGGATTTCGCCTGAATGCATGTAATTTACAACTTCAATACCATTGTTGAAAATATAGATATCGTAGGTATCTACCAAAAATTCGATTAGCAAATTTTGCATGTAGTAATCATCGTCGGCAATAAAGAGTTTTAATTTATTGGCTTTCAATAATTTCATAAAATTTCAAAGGGGTTTTGAAGATATTATTACACTTTTTGGCGAATATAACACATGCTAGAAAAAAACACAAGCTTTTTTTAATATTTTATAAATCATTTCGTTGCATACCTTGCTTGAAAATCAGTCTTTTGAGTCGGGTAATTGTTCCTTTTATCAAACCTCCATCCATCTGTATTCTTCTGTCCGATGTCCATGCATAGGCAGCTGGTGTACGTACACAGAATAAAGTACCTTTTTTTTGTGTACGCAGCTTTACTGCCAACCAACCATCTTCATTGGTACCCGGTGGGTGTTCAAAGCCATTAACCTCAATACCTTCCTGTCTTCTAAATCCGGAATTAAAGCCATATACATTTACGGCTTCGTCTTTTGCATATTTGTTTATCCATCGGGCAATTCCCGCAAAATATTCGTAAAAAACATATACCCACCTTGGTGTACTACCGGTAGGAATGAACGAAAAAGAGCCATACACCATTGCAACACGACTATTGTTGAGCAGGGGAGTAGCCATGTGTTCAATCCAATAAGCGGGATAAATGGTATCGGCATCGGCATTTAAAACAATACTTCCAGTGGCTGCTTGCAAACCGGCATTTCGGGCGGCAGTAATGCCTTGTTTGGTTTCTAAAACACAAGGTATACCACATGCCTGCACCAAACTTGCGGTATTATCTTTGGAATTATTGTTTACAACAATTATTTCCGCTGCAAACTTGGTGGTGTTATTACACAAAGAACCGAGTGTTTGGAGAATATTTTTTTCTTCGTTGTAAGCGGGTATTACCACCGAAATGAGTGGTTTTCCATTTTTTTTCAACCGCTCGTACGAAGCTTTATTGGATACAATAAGTTCAGGATTGCTTGGATTGGCATTCCAAAATTGGCTGATATAGTCAGGAATAAGAAAACTTCGCATAGAATAGTTATACAAAAACATTACCGTTGTTTGTATGTATGCAATTAACTATTTTTTAACCGAAAGAAAAAATTGATTTTATGCAACAAACACTTATTGACATTGACTATTAATGGCTATTGCATGCATCAATTAGCTGATACATGGTAAAAGAAGGCGAATTTGTAAAAAACTACACAGCTGAATTAACAGTGATGTTAAACAATATAGAAGCTTAGTTTACACCTATTCGGAGGAAGGAACTCAGCTAAAAAGTGGTGTGAAGATGAATGGTGCCAACGCCAATGAAGCACAATAGTAGCACTAGCCTCGGGCACATCATCCACAAAAGCTACCATGTAGCGCCCTTTTTTTAGTTGATTTTTATTTCTTTTAAATATTTAATAAAACAACCTGTTATTAATCGAACGAATTTGGATAACGGGGTTTTAACAAAGCTACTTTTGCTACCACCTCGTTGGCAAGCGTGGCTTTGTAATCGGCTATTTGGTTACCCACATTTTCGTTAAAACTTCCAATAATGGTAGCGGCCAAAATACCTGCATTTTTTGCGGCATTTAACGCCACCGTAGCAACGGGTATACCATTAGGCATTTGCAAAATACTTAATACGCTATCCCAACCATCAATAGAATTAGACGATTTGATAGGCACTCCTATAACCGGCAAAGTGGTTAAGCTAGCCACCATGCCGGGTAAATGTGCTGCCCCTCCGGCTCCGGCAATAATTATTTTTAGTCCTCGCTGCTTGGCTTCGGTAGCATACGCAACCATACGAAGAGGGGTGCGATGAGCAGATACCACAGTAAGTTCAAAAGGAATATTGAGCTGTTGTAAAAAATCTGCAGCGGCTTGCATTATTGGCAAATCGCTATCGCTTCCCATAATAATTCCTACCAATGGTTCTGTATGATGCATAACATATATTTTGAGCGCGCAAGATACATTTTAGCCGTTGTTAATGCCTGTAAAAAGCACAATTTTTATTTGATAAAGGTGAAACTGTTGTGTTTTGATAGCACTAAAACACAAAAACTAAAAATGTTGCTGCCCAATTAACGGGAATGAATGAAATTTTGACACAATTGAACCAACTTGTGACACTTAAGGTACATTGTACACTAGTTTCTTGCATTTATTTAGCAAGATGATACGTGTACAGACCATTGCTTTGCAGCCAAATCTTTCTGCTTTTGATGAGCAGTTTTTGGAAAAAATGATTGCCATCATTGAGCAGAATGTAGACAATGATTCTTTTTCTGTAGCCACACTTGGCACTATTTTGAATATGAGCCGCAGTACCCTTTTCAGAAAAGTAAAGCACTTAACCGGCCAAAAACCAATTGATATTGTTATTGAGTTGCGCATGCTTGTTGCCAAAAAACTGCTTCTAGAGCAGCAATTAAGCGTAAGCCAAATATCGTACGAAGTAGGTTTTAAAACGGCTTCTTCATTTACCAAATCGTTTAAAAAGAAATTTGGAAAATCGCCTAGCCATTTTTTAAAAGACCAACAACAACAGCAAATAGACGAGTTTATATGACGTCTTAGAATAGGATAAAACAACAATGATTTTTTTGGACAATAGTTTGCAACATGCAGCCATAAAATGGCACGCCTAGATGTTTTACTTTACCCAAATTTATTATTACTAAACCCACCTGCTTGGTTTACAAATAATAAAAGCGGATATGCTTGAGCCCTAAGCCTTTGTTAAAACATTTTGTAAACGATGCCCATTATGGAAAAAAAGTTTTACCCACACTTTGTATCTATTCTTTTTTGCTCTTTTTTCTTCTTACTGACTTCCTACAGCGTACAAGCACAATATTTTCCTGGTGGATTTGCCAAAAGCAAAATAGGTATATGGCTCGATGCGCGCGACTCGGCAACACTTACTCGCAGTTCGGGTGTGATTTCTGCTTGGAGAGACAAGGCCAATAATTTATCTGCGGCGCAATCTACCACAAGTCGCCGTCCTAAATTGTCTTACCAAAATGGTATGCCCATCATTGAGTTTGATAGTTTACAAGGTTTGGACATTCCGGATACTACTTTTTTGGATCCACAGTTTGGGTACAATCTTGCTCAAGTAGTTTATGTTTACTCAGATGCATCCATTTCAGTGAGTGATTTTAGGAACGGAACTTACTCACGCAATCAAAGCCAGGGAACACCGCATATTGGAATTAGGTATGTGGCCGCCGATGGGAAATATGAAGTTTCGGTGAATAGAAATAATACCGGCTATTATATCAGTAATTACCCGGATATGAGAGGGAAATGGGGATTGGTAGACAATTTTGTACCCACAGATAATCAGAACGTTTTTTTTGGGTATAATGCAAAAGTGGATATTTTTTCTCCCACATTAACGCCCGGTACAGCGCCCAATTATACCAATTCGGCCACAGTTGGAAATCGTAATCAATTTTATGCGGATGTGCATTGGGGTGTATGCGAAACCGTACTTTCATCTGCTTACTTGAACAAAGCAGGTAGAAAAATTTTGCAGCTTTATCTTTCTAACAAATGGAATTTAGTAGATACTGTAGCACAAACACTTACTAGTTTATATGTGCCATCCAATACCAATTTTGTTAATAATTTAGTGGGTATAGGTACCGAAGGAAATGGAGATAGTGTATCCTTCAACGGCTCAAACAATGGTTTTGGCTTTCAAAATGTCAATGGCTATACAGGCTTTTTACGTGAAAACGGAGATTATTTAGTTGCTGCTGATAATGCATTAACCGGAACGGTTGGTGCCGGTAGTGGATTTACACGTTGGAATAGGAGTTGGTATGTAGATAAAACCGACATCAATGGTTACGGCGGATTGGTAAATCTGTTTTTTGATTTCAATACTTATGGAATTGCCAATGCGCTTGATACAGTGAATAACGCTTATTATTTGCTATATAATCCCGCTAATGGATATTTTAATAGCGGCAATAACTATGTAGTTCCCGTAAATAGTTATTTTCAGCTCAATGGCACCAAACAAATTTATTTTCAGTTAGATGCGCTCAATATTGCTGATGGGTACTACACGATTGTTTATGCGCCCCGTGGTACGCCTATAAGTAATATCAGTTTATTGGCATCTTTTACCCC
>JAIXOS010000501.1 GCA_027486695.1 Chitinophagaceae bacterium
AGATGACCAAAAATGGTTTGAAGTCATGTTTAAAAAAATGTTGGTCCGGGTTGTGGCGCAAGCGTTAGGCAGTACCCAATTTAATAAACATTGCTTCACCTTTGTAGGCAAGCAGCATGACGGAAAAACGTCTTTTTTTGATTTCTTAGTCCCTCCTAAATTAAAGCCTTACTACAAGAAGGGATACGACTTTCACGGCGGTCGACAAAGCAAATTTTCCTTGGTCCAAAACTTCCTTATCAACCTTGATGAATTAGCCCAATTTGACAAAAAAGACCTTAACAACGAGTTCAAATCAACTCTTTCGGAAAGTGGCGTTAAATACGCTCCTTTATTCACAAATACAGAAGTTTTATTTGCCCGTCGAGCTTCCTTTGTAGCAAGTACAAATAATCCCGAATTCTTAACCGATGAAACGGGTTCAGTCCGTTGGGTAATCTTTACCGTGCTGAATATCAACCATGATAACGGAGGAAAGAACGGTTATTGCCAAATTGATATAAACAAAGTTTGGGCGCAAGCCTACAGCCTTTTAAAAGACGGCTATAAGTGCGAATTGTCCCACGACGATATAAACCAAACGGAGTTAATAAACCGAACCTATATGCGTATTACTTCCGAAATGAAACTGGTTGCAAAGTACTTTAGAAGTGCCGATAAAACCGAACCCGAATCTAAGTTTTATACCTCCGTAGATGTTAAAGAATACCTTAGAGACAAAGGACATTCTAATATCCATGAAATACAGGTAGGAAGGGCTTTAAGCAGTCTAAAATGGAAGCAGGAACAAAAGTATTTGAAAGAATATGGCTCCCAAAGAAAGGGTTATTATTTAATTGAAAGTGAAAATCTACCTACTTAGTTACTTAGTTGCTTATAAATATCTAATTATCAGCAACTTAAACACCAAAATACTAAGTAAGATACTACCTACTTAATCCTACTTAGTCTTACTTAGTTGTTTGGTCTCCGTTTATTAGTCTACTAAGTAAGATGGTTTATTCGGTTTTTCATCCTACTTACTTAGTCAAAACAACTGATAATCAACAATTTAACCCCTACTAAGTAACTAAGTAGGTAAAAATCAAAAATTCTCTGCACCTTTTGCACAAAACCTATAAGCCGCAAAGGTCAAAAATTGTATAAAACCAAGATTGTAAGAGGTTTTACACCCCTACCCTAAAAGCCCGAAAAAGCTCACATTAAAAAGCTCAAATCAAATGACACAGACACAACAGGCCAAAGTAAAGTTTTACGTATTACGGCCAACAACCGATAATCCAAAAGCCACAAAACAACTAACGTTTAAAGTTGCCAATTTCGGTAAAGCCATCGAATGTATAAAAAGAGAGAAAGCTAAAGGCGAAATCATAACAGCCGCTTATTTTGAGGGCAATATCAGAGAGCGCAACATGAGAATCGAAAGTTATATGTATGATTAATAAGAGCTTTTTTAATATGAGCTTTTTGGCTTTTAGGGGATAGGTTTAAAAATCCCTGTTTGATAGCAAAAAAGAAGCTCGATTTTTCTGAAGCTGAAAAGCTGCACTATTTTTTGATAGCAAAAATAAATCAAATTGCGCTGAGGCCGTGCCGCTCCGGCGCCCATCATTAACCAAGGCAAACGAAAATGATAGCAGAATCTAAAGATTTTAAAACAATTACCCTTAGAGGGCTTGAAGAAAAAAAGAACCTTGTGGAAATTATGAACAAGGTCATGCAAACCAAAGGACTAAAGACAGGTCAATCAGTCATTGAATTTATCATTTCTGACTATGGCCAAAAATTGGCCGAACTTGAAACAATAAAGGAGAAGCGAGAGGAAGAAAGAAAGAAATATTATAAATGGTCAAGCGAAAAAGAAGACACAATAGAAGAACTTTCGCTCATTCTAAGGACTATTAAAGGCGCATTTGCCCTACTACATAAAGCAGAAGTGTAGAAGAACAACCGGCACATAACACATTCATACAGAATGTGTTTTTTTTACTGTTAAATTACTGATAGTCAAAGCATTAAAATTACTTTACAATGCAATTTACAAATGAATTGCTGTTAAAAGTTAGTATTTTTTTTGGTTAATCGCCTGATAATCAATAAGAAGCAAAGTCAATAAAAAATATTTGCCTTGTTTCTCAGCCGAAGAAGCCCTGAAAGCACTGTAGAAAAGTGCAATTGCACCCCTTTCTTTTTTTGCGACATGTGAATTTTAGATTTCGAGCGGCTGTCGTTGACTTACTTTCCTTTTTCAAATGAATTCATCATTTCATTTTTGCTCACGAATAAAATAACATCTACAATGATGAAAGCATTGATTTTAGGAAATTTAGACAAGTCATTAGAAGTAGCGTTAAAACAGTCAGGCGTAAGCTATGAGGTTTATAAGCCCGACCAGCTAATGATTTATGTTAGTGAATCAACATCGGGCTACGATCGCTTTTTTGATGCGCGTTCGGAACTTCCCGAACCGGTCAGACTCAAAGCAAAAGACTTTGATTTTGTTATCTCACGAATTGGAAGCGGTGCCGAAAAAGGAGCAACCATTTTAGAGCATCTAACTGAAAACATGGGTTTGTTTGGTTCTCAAAATGCGGATGGTATCAGGATATGTTCTAATAAATTACGTACCCATTTAAAGCTATCACAAAAAGGAATCAGAACACCCCCAACGGTTTGGGGTAATCGTATTGCTCATACTGA
>JAIXOS010000297.1 GCA_027486695.1 Chitinophagaceae bacterium
CCATCAGTAAACGATTCACAGTTCACAAATTTGATAGCACAAAACTTTACAGTTACACAGCCAATATTGTACACGATTTGGTACCAATTGATTCGCAGAGGATGTATATTGCAAGTGCCGATAAGGGATTCATGGGGTTTGACGTGCAAAAAAAACATTTTACGCATTTTAGTCATTCACAACAATATCCTTACATCCCCAAATGGCTTTGGCAAAATGTAATTTCGGATAAGCATGGGCATTATTGGGCACTTAACGATGAAGGATTAATTAAGATTACGCCCGGTGGCACCTATTTCAAATACGATAAACTACAAGTATCTTACTCTGATAATAATATTTTTTACTTACCTACTGATATTTTTGAGAATCAATATTATAAAATAATCTGTACGCAATTTGCGGATGGTTTGCATTTAATTGACAAAAGAAACCAAAAAAAATCTCTTGTACACGTACAAAAAACCGGAGAACCATATGAACTTATCTATCGAATCGTCCCAATAAGCAACCATCTTTTTTGGGTTGTAAGCAGAGATTTCGTTTATCAACTTGATGCCCAAAATCTACATTTAAAAAAGATGGTATTACCCTCCATTTTTGCAGAGAAAAAAACACCCCATTTTTGGTGTGCACAAAAGGATGCAAAAGGACAACTTTGGGTAGGCTCACTACGAAGTGGTGTATTTGTTTTTGACAAACAAGGATTTTTTAGCAAAAACTATCACCGATTACAGTCCGATAAAATGCAGCAAATAAAAGAGAATGGAATATCGGCTTTAACGATGGATTCATGCGGCAATATGTGGGTGGCTTCCAGAAAAGGGATGTTACAATATTTTGCCAATAATAAATGGCAAAGTGTAGTAATTGACGGATTCACCTTGCCAAGCTGGCAAAAGGTACACGACTTGTATACCGATAGCCTTGGGCATATCTGGATATCGTCAGAATTGGGCTTAATTGAAACTGAATGGAGGCATTCTCAACTTCGTCTTATTCGTGTTATTGGTATCAAAAAAGGATTAAGTTACAATTTATTTACAGGTTTACAACAGGATGCATTTGGAAATATTTGGGCTGTTTCGGAAAATGAGCATGAGGTAATTTGCATCAATCGCAAAAATGGCATTGTACAACAATTCAACAACAGCAATGGAATCAACAAACCCGGATGGTTGTTTAAGTTTGTTCCATCATTTCTTTATCCATTTCCCACGCTCTTAGCTCATGCAGGCTATTATAACATTCGCCAAGATAATAGCAATACATTTACTCAAGCAAAGACAGTTCAATTAATACTTACCGAAATCAATATCAACGGCAAGCAAGCCAATGTAACTAAAGAACAACCATTACTTTCCATACTACCCAATGAAAAAAATTTACAATTTGGATTTGCTGCAATAGATTTCAATGATAAAAGTAATTTTGAATACGAGTATTCCTTACAAAAACAAACGACCCGATGGATAAGCAATGGCAACAAACGCAATTTGAGTTTAATTAATTTACCATCAGGTGATTATGAACTAAAAATTAGGGCACTTAATAACAATCATCATTATACTAATACCATTGCCATTCAAGTGCATGTTAGTACCTATTTTTACGAAGAAACTTGGTTTTGGGTCTTATTTGCTGGTTTACTGCTTATATTGATTTTGTGGATCATGAACTATAAAAACCAAAAAGAAAATCAAATCTTAACCCTGAAAGCGCAAACTAGTGCTCTTGAAAAAGAGAAAGCCCGTATGGAATATTCCATCCTCCGAGAACACCTCAATCCACACTTTTTATTTAATGCTTTCACTTCGTTAAGTAGCTTAATACGCACCAATAATGAAATTGCCGTTAATTTTTTAGCGCAATTAAGTGGTATATATCGGTATATCTTACAAAATAAAAATAAAGATTTAGTTGCACTCGACTCCGAAATTAGCTTTGTAAATAAGTATGTAGACCTACAAAAAACGCGTTTTGAAGGTGCGCTATTTGTTGAAATTCATATACCTGCCCATTCATTAAACCAAAAAATTGTTCCGGCAGCTTTACAGGGTTTAATAGAAAATGCATTGAAACACAATATTGTGTCTAAAAACCAACCATTGCTTATCCATATTTTTATACAAGATGCCTACTTAGTCATCAAAAACAATTTGCAAACTAGAGCATTTGTGGTTGGCAGCAACAAGCAGGGCTTGTCTAATTTGAAACAATTATACCACCATTACACCGACAGACCTGTTGAAATAATAAAGACACAAGAATCTTTTTTTGTAAAACTACCGTTAGTATGAAATGCGTAATAGTTGAAGACGAATCTTTAATAGCTCAGGAATTGCTGATAAAAATAAACAAAATTGCACCGCACATTACCATTATTGCGCAATTAGATAGTGTAGCAGCAACATTATCTTGGCTTCAAGAAAATAAAGAACCCGATTGCTGGCTCATGGATGTACAATTGAGCGATGGAATAAGTTTCGAAATTTTTCAACAATACAACTTCCTGTCACCGGTAATTTTTACAACCGCTTACGAAGACTATGCCATTCAAGCATTCAAAGCCAATGGGATTGACTACTTGTTAAAACCGATAGATGACTACGAGCTCAAAGCTGCTTTGCAAAAAGCAACTACTTTAACGCAAAGAAATGCATATGATTTCAATAACTTACTAACAGCTATACAGTCAAGTACAAGCAATAGGAATGTATACAAAGAACGAATTTTGGTACCCTTTAGAAATA
>JAIXOS010000180.1 GCA_027486695.1 Chitinophagaceae bacterium
CATGCAGGCATTTTGTACACAAATTCACTCGAAAGAATGGAAAGGTTATACCGGAAAACCCATCAAATACATTGTCAATATTGGTATTGGTGGTAGCGATTTAGGCCCCGTTATGGTAACCGAAGCACTAAAGCCTTTTTGGGTACCGGGCATTGAAACTTTTTTTGTTAGCAATGTAGACGGTACACATATTGCCGAAACGCTGAAAAAAGTAAATGCTGAAGAAACCTTGTTCTTGGTTGCATCTAAAACATTTACTACGCAAGAAACCATGACCAATGCGCATACTGCTAGAAGTTGGTTTTTAACCCATGCAAAAGACGAAGCCCACATAGCCAAACATTTTGCAGCCCTTAGTACCAACGAAACAGCTGTAGTAAAATTTGGAATAGATAAAGCCAACATGTTTGAATTTTGGGATTGGGTTGGCGGAAGATACAGCTTGTGGAGTGCCATCGGTTTATCAATAGCACTTACTATAGGTTACGACCGTTTTGAAGAATTACTAAAAGGTGCTTATGCAGCCGATGTACATTTTAAAAACGAAAAACATGCTACCAATATTCCTGTGTTAATGGCTTTATTGGGCATTTGGTATACCAATTTTTTTGGCGCTCAGAGCGAAGCCATTTTACCTTACGACCAATACTTACATCGTTTTGCAGCCTACTTTCAGCAAGGAAATATGGAAAGCAATGGCAAAAGCGTAGATAGAAATGGTAATCCGGTGAACTATGCTACCGGACCCGTTATTTGGGGCGAACCCGGTACCAACGGACAGCATGCATTTTACCAACTGATTCATCAAGGAACGCCTATTATTCCTTGCGACTTCATTGCTCCTGCTGTTACCCACAATCCCCTTAGCGACCACCACCTGAAGCTAATGAGCAACTTTTTTGCACAAACCGAAGCCTTAATGAATGGCAAAACGGAAACGGATGTAAAAATTGAACTTATCAAAGCAGGAAAAAATGAAGATGAAATTAAAAAACTAGCCCCTTTTAAAGTTTTTGCCGGAAACAAGCCAACCAATTCTATTATCGTAAAGCAAATTACCCCAAGTACGTTGGGTACATTAATTGCGCTATACGAGCATAAAATTTTTGTACAAGGCGTTATTTGGAATATTTTCAGCTTTGACCAATGGGGTGTGGAATTGGGCAAACAACTAGCCAACCAAATTCTGCCCGAATTAGAAATCGATGCTCCCGTTAGCTCACACGATGCTTCCACTAACGGCCTAATCAATACCTTCAAAAGTTTCTTAAAACAATAAATCCTCTATTATTATTTGATACTATAAAAAAGCCCTTTACCTTGGTAAGGGGCTTTTTTATGCTACCATTCACCCTGATAGAAATGATTATTGCATTAACCAACTGTAAAATGCGGCAAACTCGCTGCGCCATGCTTTTTCATTGTGCTCTCCAAGTGGAAACACACTACGCCGAATTCGATAATTGGTTTTTTTCTGTAATACACCTATCATCTTATCCATATCGGTTAACATACTTGCACTTTCTCTGCCTCCGGCATAAAAATAAATTTTGGGAGTTCCTTGCTCTTTGAACTCAGCTGCATCTTGATACAACTGTGGTGCAATCCAAAAAGCGGGTGAAAAAACGCCTGCTCCGCCAAACACATCCGGGTATTGAAACAATGCATGTAAGCTAATTAATCCGCCCATACTACTGCCTGCAATAAAGGTATTTTCTACGCCTTTTTTTGTTCTAAACTTATTATCAATGTATGGTTTAAGGTTTTTGACTATAAAATCAATATATTCTTTCCCCTCCCCTTTTCCATATTGAAAATGATAATAAGGGTTGTACTCATTCATACGTCTATCGCCTCCGTGATCAATACCAATGACAATGGCTTCTTTGCCCAATTGTTTTTGCAAACTGTCCAAACATTCATCTACTCCCCATTCGCCACCCAATCCGGCAGTTTGTTCATTAAACAAATTTTGCCCATCGTGCATATACAGCACCGGATACGTTTTGGAAGATACCGCATAACTTTTGGGCAAATACATCCAAATACGGCGGTTACACTTTAGTTGGGGCACCGCAAAAGCTGTATCCATCAACCGTACTTGCGGCGATGCCGTGTATTTTTTGGGGCGTTCCGGATAATCATCTTTCCAACCGGCAATAGAAATTTCTTGTGTTATATCGTTGTTTACCTCTAACTGCCTATCGTTGATATCTCTACCATCGGCCATGCATTCTACTTTGTCAAAGCTGCCTCTAGTAAACTTAAATGCATACATGCCGGGAGGCAAATTTCTAATCACCACTACTTTTCTGCCACCGGCAGAGGGTTTCAACAAATATTTATCGTCATTCGGATTCCAATTATTAAAAGTACCCGAAACATATACATTATCATCGTTTTGTTTAGTGGCAATGTTTGTTACAACTAGTCGTATGGTAAACTGACAGGTTCCTAGCAAAGGCGTGCATCCCAAAAAAACAACAACCATTACAACAAATAATGGCTTCAATAAAAGCGATTTTTTATTCATAACAACATTTTTCTTTTAATGAGTACGACGGCTACATGGTAGCCTTATTGGGGTGTGAGCCAAGGGCTACTGCTACTATTTAGCGGCATGGGCGTTGGCACCGTTCAACAACCTGCAATCCTATTCATCCACCCCAATTGTTCTAAACACTTAATGAAGGGCAATAATAGCATGTTAACAAATATACATACTATGAAGGCATGTAAATACATAAAAAAAGCTACTCAAAAG
>JAIXOS010000136.1 GCA_027486695.1 Chitinophagaceae bacterium
CACTTATGTGCAGTCGACTTTGAGTATAAGCTAGTAAATCGATATCGCGCTTAACAATCAACTCTTCAGCTAGTGCAGGTATACCGGGTAAACCCAATTGGGTGCTAACAATACCTTCGTTGATTAAACCAAACGCACCTATACTTTTGTCTACGGGCATTTGAACAATAGTGCCGTCAAAAGCTTTAACATATTGTAAGGCCTTCAACATCAATCCTGCATTCTGTATTGGATATAACCCATCCGAAAAAGCAATAGCACCCGCTTGTTGCATGTCGTACATTTCGGCCAATTCTTTTCCTTCAAGTTGCTTTGATACTGCCCCCAAAGGCAAAATTGTCACCGGTAATGTTAGTCCCTTTTGTACAAGATACGAAACTTGGGTTTGCGATTGTATAGCGGGTTGTGTGTTGGGCAAAACGCAAACAGCACAATAACCACCTGCTGCAGCTGCTGCTGCACCGGAATGGAGGGTTTCTTTGTATTCTAAACCAGGTTCGTTAAAGTGGGCAAATCCATCTATCCATCCTGCGGAAACAGTTAATCCTTCCGCTTCAACTACGGCTTCTGCTGCTACTTCTATCGTATCGTCTATAGCGGCAATTACCCCATTTTGCACCAATATATCCTTCTGTAATCCATTAAAGGGCGAGTTTGTATTGGCAATAAGGGCTTTTTTTATCAAAATATCCATGTGCCTTTCTAAAATTTTGTGCAATATAGATTGAAAATTTCTTTTTGCCCTTATATTTGCAACCCCAACAACGAAAGTTTTGGAGAATTCGGGATGTAGCGCAGCCCGGTAGCGCACACGTCTGGGGGGCGTGGGGTCGCAAGTTCAAATCTTGTCATCCCGACTTACACAAAAAAGAGGATTTCGATTGAAATCCTCTTTTTTCATATAAATTAGAACAGACGCTCATACTATTAAGCTGTAATTACATTCCAAATTGCATTATTTCACCACCACTCGTACGGTTGCATTTAACTGTTCAACAAAACTGTTCAAGTAATTTACAAAACCATCCTCTGTTTTAAATGCGGGATTAGCCAATTCCCAACAGCCTACTGCGTAATAGGTAATGGGGGTATCATTTTGTGCTTTGAGTTTTGCAAAGTAGGTATTGGAAAACGAGCCATTATCTGGCGCTTTGGCCCAACTTTGATAAAGTGCAGCCGGAACTACAATGGCCATTCCCAAAAGATATTCCTTATTGAAGGTTTGCGCATCGTACGTATATAAAACGACCCACTTTCCCAACTTCAAGACTGTAGGTTGCTTATTTGTTGCCACTTTTGGCAGCCCGATAGCCCACGATTCATCCCCTTGTAGTGCCTGAGCCCTTACCATGTTTTGATAAGCATACATACCCGGCCAAATAGTAGGAGTTTCTTGTACCTGATAGGTTCTGCCTCCGGCAGAGAGCCAATTTTTGTACTTCATTTGCAAGCGAGCTTGTAATGGTCCTGATGCAACTACCTTTAAAGTGGTTGCTGCCACATTGTGCACCGAATCAGCGGCAGTTACCCCAATTCGATGCAGCTGTTGTTGATACCACAGCCCTACTCCGCCCAAACCCACCGAATTAGCAACTGGTAAAATATCGCGGCCCCAATCTTTTAGTATATGGTAATTGTCTTCTACTTGGCCATTTGCAGCAATACCCACACTATCAGGCGACATATTATTGGTACGTTTGCCAAACAAATCTTTGGCATTTCTACCATCAAAATAATGTCGAAAAGCTACTTTATCGTTTTCCCAAGTGGGGCCATCTGTTTGGTAGGGCTCAAAACCAGTCAACTTTTGCAACATATTAGGATAAAAAACAGCCTCTACTGCGGACTTCACGGGTGCATCTTTGGAATCGCGTTTCCCAAAGCGTACCCTCGCTTGGGTTGCAAACTGAATAGCCAAACGCTGCCAACTTACTTTGTATTGCAACGTTGCTTTGGCTTGCGCATTCACCAAAAAAAACAACTCATCCCATTCTCCATTTCCATCGGCATCAATCAACTGTGCCGGCACCAATTGGCCTTTATGATCTGTAATCAACGGAAACAATCCTTTAGCAATGCCACCACCCAACTGCTTTCTAAAAATAGTGCAAGGTTTATTGTAAATAGCGTAATTAGCTGTATTGGTAACTGTAATCAAATTTTTACCCGCCACGGTTTCTTGCGCTTGCAAACTACCGCTTCCCTTGTCCTTATCTAACCAAAAGGCACAATTGGTAAATCCAAGCAGTAATAAAGGATAGCGTAAATAGGTTAGCATTTTTTTCATAGATTCCTCAAATTATGGTATCCACATACATTAACACCAATTGATACTAAACATGCAACTAGTTTCAATGAATCAACAATCGTTACGGTATGATAAAAGTGTGGGTTATTAACCAATACAACCTCGCACAATGTTGCAAACACTTGCACACTCATACCAATTCTTGTACAAAGCAACTACTTTTTTTAATTAGTTTTTAACATTTATTAACAAAACACATGCCAATGCAACAAAAAAGCACCAAAAACATTCGCTCATTATGAAAGCGGCACCTTATTCGGTATTTTACAAAGCACAAAAAAAGCGTTGCTTCAATAAAAACAACGCTTTTCAACTAATTGAATACTGCTTTCTAACACCTATTATGACTCGTTCAACCTTGGCCTCAACCGAGCTTTACTTTTATTGAAAATCATCATTCCCTTGTCTGAACCCGCACGTATTTTTTTCTGTTCTTCTATAGGCAAGTTATACACTGTTTGGCAAGATTCGGAGCAACAACCATCGTATTTTTTAGCACAAGCTTCACATTGAATAAACAGCAAGTGACATCCATCGTTTAAACAATTGGTATGTGTATCGGCAGGTTGTTGGCATTGATGGCATTTGGCAATTACATCGTTAGTAATACGTTCTCCTAAACGATTATCGAATACGAAATTTTTACCTACAAACTTACTTTCAATCCCCTCTTTTTGTATTTGTTGAGCATAATTGATAATACCGCCTTCTAAATGAAACACATTTTTAAACCCACGATGCAACATGTAGGCACTTGCTTTTTCGCACCGAATGCCGCCCGTACAGTACATAATGATGTTTTTATCTTCATTGCCTTGCATCATTTCTGCGGCCATAGGCAACTGTTCTCTAAATGTATCGCTAGGAATTTCCAACGCATTTACAAAATGGCCCACCTCATATTCGTAATGATTGCGCATATCTATAACAATCGTGTCTTTGCTTTGCAAAAGCTGGTTCATTTGCTCCGCATTTACATACTTGCCTTTGGTATGCATGTTAAAGGCTGGATCGTTGATACCGTCGGCTACAATTTTTTCGCGCACTTTGATTTTTAGTACCCAAAAACTTTTGCCATCATCGTCTATAGCAATATTCAATCGCAAACCATTGAGTGGTTCAATACTGTACAAATAGGTTTTGAAATTTTCAAAATGACTTTGCGGTACACTTATTTGTGCATTGATGCCTTCGTTGGCCACATAAATACGCCCAAAAACCTGTAAGGCATTGAGCTGTTTATACAGTTCGTCTCTAAAAGCTTGGGGATTTTGAATGTGAAAATAATTGTAGAAACTGATGGTAATACGCGGCTCAACTTCTTCCATTAACCGCTGTTTCAACTCCTTATTGTTGATTCGATTGTGTAAAACTGGCATGTACATTAAATTTTAGACATGGCTATCACTTAAATTCATTAAGAGAAATGCCATATTTCATTACGAAAATGAACCCGCTTACAGAGCGGACAAAATTGCAGTGCAAATTTACTTATTTATTTGGCATAGAATGGACACCACTTCAAATTTCATTCATCGGCATTACAAACAAAATATTTACCCTCCATTAATCGCGCCTTCCCATCAAAAACAAGGGCAATCCAAGACGAATGCCATTCAGGTTGTTTTCCTGTGGAGAGTAGCCATGTACGTAATCCACACGAAACAATTTGAATATATTTTCCAACCCTATAAATCCTTCAGCAAAATAGGTTTTTGGATCTATGTACATACTATTGCAACCCGCAACCAAAAACCAATTCCACTTTTTCAGCAAGGGTATTTTGTTGGAAAGCCACCCATTGAAATGGTGTTCCACGTGTAATTCTGCAAAAAAATTGGCTGTATTGCTGTACCGATAGTAAGGCATTAATTGAAAACTAGTAAGGTAGTAATTTGCAACAGATGTTTGAGCCCCCATAAAATGCTGATAATCGGGTACTTGAACGCTTTGCGTATTCATAAAACCGCCCAAAACTGCGTGATAGCGGATTTTTCCATGCAAATGAAATGAGTGCTCGTTTGTAAGGGAGGTTTGCCATTTGGTATAGGCCACATTGCTACCCAACAAACCTTGTATACCGTTGGTAAATTCGGCTTTGTACATAGGATAGCCCGTCCCAATAGCTATTTTTCTGTCGGGAAATTGTACATATTTGCTACCGGGCTTCCAAGTGATAGATATTTTAGTGATGAATGCGCGATGCGGTGAAAAATTTTGCTGCATCAATTCAACGGGGTAATTGGGACTAAAAGTATGCCCTCCCAAAGTGGTTATAATATTATTTAGAGGCTTGCGGTGTTGCCATTGTGCTTCTGCTGACAATGCCCATCCTTTGTCTATTTCGGTATAAAAACCTGTTTTGGCAAACCAAGCTTCGTAAATTTTCAGGTGGTTGTGTTTCCATAAAAAAGTGCTAGCGGTATTGCCATAATCGCCTATAGGAGGTTGATTATTAAAATGAAACACTTTATGTCCACCACTTGCCCAAATACTTCGCAAATAAGTTTTTCCGTAATTGTAGCGGGTATTTACAAACAGGTTGAAATGCCGGTTACCATATCCATACCGCATGAGCGGTTGTATCATCAAGCTATTGCGTCCTTTTCCTTCTTTGGTATATACAAATCCCCATTTGGTCATTCTCCCCTCAACGGTATTGTACGCTGTGCCCAATAACTGCACTACCTGATCAAAGGCAATGCTATATTTTTTTCGTTCGCTACCAATTGTTGCCCCCATGAGTAGCCAATTTGACAGGCTTGTTTTGTTGCGTACTTTATCTATACTATCAGCATAAGCAGGCTGTTGGTACAGTTGCTCCAAACTATCTTTTTTCCGATAATCGGCTATTTCGACAAGCTGTAGCGGTATCGGTCGTATACTGTCCCAATACGTTATTGCTTTCTTATTGCTACTATCGGCATAACGAACAATGGTTTGATCAAAATAGCCTTTGGCAAATGTTGGATGCATATTAAATTGACTGTACACTTGCAAAATGGTGCCAAAAAAATCGAAGGCAAACCATTTGCCCGCCGGCTGTAATACCTGCTGCTGCAACACCCAAGTATTTTGCTGCGGCACCCACAATTGTTGAATACGTAACGTGTCTAATAGTTGTAATTGCTGCTGTTTCAACACCATTAAATCGGCACTTTGCAACCGCCAATCGTTCTCAATGATGTATATATAACCGGAAAACAAAGGTTCATAAGGCATTTGGGGTATCACTTGTATACGATTGATTTCTTTTCCATTTTCAAAAAAAGAGCCTTGCAGTTTGAACCGGTACCAACGGAGCGCATCTTTTGCCAAAGGCGATACAAAGCCTCTAGGATTCAACCCACGTCCAATGGTCACCACATCTTTATAAAACAACAGTATCGACGGATTGGCCAAACCAAATCCATCATTTTGACCACTTACTTTGGTAGCAAGAACCGTTACTTTACGTTGGTCATTTTTGCCAACTGCATACTGTGCCAAGCTTTCCGAAAGAAAAATCATTTTCTTTTTTGCGGTATCGCCGTCCTCAAAATCTACTTTGTTGCCTAAAAATTTTTGGGGGTAATTGCGCAATTGTGCCTGTCCTTTTACATAAACCTGACAAGTAAACTGCTCCATTTCTTTGGCAAATTCAGGTGCTTTGGCTATAGCCTTTCGCATAATGGCATAGGCAGGATCTTCGGTTTTACCTCCTACCACCACTTCTTTCAATTCGTATTGTTGTGGCTGCAAGTGTACCTGTAAAGGCATCACACTATCCTTATTTACCGTTACGAGCACTTCTTGAGTGGCGTACCCTATGTGCCTAAATAAAAATGTATACTTGCCGGGTGCAATAACTAATTTAAATACGCCCTGTACATTAGTAGTAGTAGCATAGTTTGTGCCTTTCACCAATACCGATGTGTAAGGGATAGCATCTCCTCGCGGGTCTATTACTTTACCCGTTACCTCCGCTGCTTTGATAAATAAGGGAAACCATATCAATCCAATAAAAAAACCTATTACTCCTTGTTTCATATTTTTTGGGGCTGTGTACATACTGTTCATTGAGCAACACCTGTTCGGGCCATTTGTTCCTAATCCGGCACAAAGCCTGCCACAACGCCTCACCGTGTTATCCACGTCTGTCCCGCAGCCTTTCGGGTGTTTATCAAATCCCATCCGTCCACTTTTTATAAAACCTATATTCGTTTGTGCCTTGCACTTCCAATAATGGAATCAATTATCACTTTTTTGTATACTTATGTGGCTTTGCTTCATCCAACCTATTTGAGCAAGTCATTACGACAATTGCTGCCACAAAGCTGCCTTACCCCATTCATGCCACTCCTGCTGCAACATGCTGAACAACGCACTGCTGCGTCGTTGACCATTGGGTAGGGCTAAGTGACTGCGCAATACGCCTTCTTCCTGAAAGCCGATGCGTTTAATTGCAGCTATACTACGCAAATTGTGTACATCTGCCCTCATTTCTACACGTTGTAATTGCATTGTTTCAAACACAAATTGCAACAACAAATACTTACAGTGCTTGTTGAGTCCACTGCCCCAAAATTGGGAACCATACCAAGTATAACCCAATAGGCAAGTACCGTGTGTGAGTTGTACATCGTAAAGGCGCGTACAGCCGGCGAACAATCCAGTTCGCTTATCTATTACAGAAAAAGCGTAAGTATTTCGATTGTTGCGTTCCAAAAGGGCGTGGTGCAAATAAGTATCTAAATCGGCGGCATCCTTAATTGCAACTAGCGAATAACGCCAAATTTGGGGTTCATGCAACACAAACGGCCATAATTGCTGTCTGTCTTCATATACGAGCGGTTGTAGCAGGGCTACATTGTTTTGCAAAACATAATCTGTATCAAAGCTAAATGACATGCCGTATTTTTAAAAATGCAACTAAGTTTATTCACTCACAAAATATAGGTGCAATATTGGTTAAAATATTGGATATTGCAGCACTAAATCAAGTTTTAACGTATGTGTGGCATAGTAGGTTATATAGGACATCGAGAAGCATATCCGGTAGTTATTAAAGGTTTAAAAAGATTGGAATACAGAGGCTACGATAGTAGTGGCGTGGCATTAATTAACGACGGACTCAATGTATTTAAAAAGAAAGGGAAAGTAGCTGAATTAGAGGAAGCTGTTATTGGCCAAAATATCCATAGTCATATTGGTATTGGACACACC
>JAIXOS010000148.1 GCA_027486695.1 Chitinophagaceae bacterium
AACTACATTAAGGCACTTAGTTTAGGCGGTACCAAAACACTACCCCAATTGTACGAAACCGCAGGATTAAAATTCGACTTATCTCCCAATCACATAAAAACCTTAATGGAATTTGTACATGCCGAGATGGCCCAATTATAAACAACCTAGCCGCAAATTCAACCTTCCTAAGGAGCAGTGCTATCGAATGACTGCTCTTTAGGAATTATCAATTGAATAAATAAACATAATAATCACCATTTAACTTATTAATCGGACACATACATACATCAAATAGGATGTAAACAGGTATATAATAAGCTGTATTTTGAAGCACAAGCTAGTACCCTTATTGGAGTACTAGCTTGAATAACTACGCTTTATAAAAAATATTTTTCCTTTTTTACATTATTTTATTGCTTTTAGCAATAATTGTATTTCTTTTGTTAAATAATTGCAACCACACAATTATATTTGCGCTTCCAAATCCGTATTACAACGTGTTTTAAACACATTTTAGCCTCTAACGTTTTTTGCCACAATGGAAATAAATGTACTGTTTTGCCCAACAGTTATTTGTTTGAGCCTCTAACACTTGCAACTTGAAAAGCAAACGATTGCTAGCCATATCGGAAACTTATTTCCCCTATTCCTACAAAATTTGAAGTTTTCGTAGATATCAATTCAGATTTGAATAATTGATTCCACTTCCGGCACCCTATCTAGGAGAATAATGAGCAAAAAAAAGGGCTCCTCTGTAGAAACAGAGCAGCCTCTAACGATTGCTTGCCATATGAAAAAAAGATAAAATTATGTTTGTGTGTTAATAATCGAGAGTTGCTTTTTGAAGTTTGCTATTCTCTTTTTTTATTAACAATGTAAAAGTACGACACTGAATTGGTGCAGTAAAGCGAAGTTTTGTTTAAAAATGAGATAGTAAAAATCAAAATAAAAAGTTAAAATCCTTTGTGGCAAAGGATTTCAAAGCATCCATTTCATGATGGCCAACAAATTTGCAACCCATTAAAAACAGCTATTTTTCACCCAAAAGGGTGAGAAAAAAACTTGTTTTAAGGAAATGAATAGGCATATATTCGATCTGCTTTGCTTAAATCAGGATTATTGCAAAGAGCAATACGAGCAGAAATGGCGTCAAAATCCGAATAATTACTACGTTTATAAACTACTTAAAGCAAATGTATCTTTTACCCTAATACCTTTTTCGGTGAGTTGTAGTGTACAGCATTCGTGTATAGGATCGTGTTCCAAATATAGGATGTAGTTATTGTGCAAGGCGGTTTGCAGAAAATCTTGCTTTTCTTGGAGTGTAATGAGCGGAAACATGTCGTAGGCCATTACATACGGAATAGGTATATGGGCAATAGAGGGCAACAAATCGGCCATATACACAATTGTATGCCCTTTGTACTGTATTTGTGGCAGTAGCATAGCGTCGGTATGGCCAAAAGCAAAACGAAAATTCAATTGTGGCAAACTGCTAGTATTGACCAATGTTCCATCTCGATGTACAGGTAGCATTTGTAGTTGTCCGGTTTGGTGTATTGGTAAAATATTTTCGGGTAGAAAAGAAGCTTTTTCTCGGTCGTTTGGTTCTGTAGCCCATTGCCAATGTGCTGCGTTGCTCCAAAAACGCGCGTTTGGGAAAGTCGGCTGCCATCCATTACTGCCTTGTTCTATGGCACCGCCACAATGATCAAAATGTAAATGGGTAAGCACCACATCTGTTATATCCGCTGCATGAAACCCGAGTGCTTGTAAACTTTGCTGCAATTGGGGACCATGAATATGGTAGTGCGACAAAAACTTGGTAGATTGTTTATCGCCAATACCTGTATCAATCAAAATAAGTTGGTTACCATCTTCAATTAACAAGCAACGCATGGCCCAAGTACACAAATTGTTGCTATCTGCGGGGTTTAACTTATGCCATATGCTTTTAGGCACTACACCAAACATAGCCCCTCCATCTAACTTAAAATTGCCTGCATGAACGGTATATAGTTGCATCTACTACTATTTTAATGGGCTTTCAGTGATGCTTAAAATGTTAGCACGCTCCAACTACGCACAAATTGCGCTTGGGGTTCCAACAAATGCACACCCTCTTTTTCCAACAATTGTCCACTTGCATCCACACTATCTGCTATACCGCACCAAGGTTCTATGCACACGAAAGGCGCATTTTTCGCACTCCAAATACCCATATACGGAAAATCTTGGTACTCAAGGGTAATGCCGTGGGTGGTTTTATGGCTTTTGATACTTATTTGCGTGCTTTTCAATTGTTTGAACACAAGCGCATCTTTATAAAATAAGTCTTCTGTAAGCGGTAGTTGTGCAATATTTTGTAAATATGGTGTTGGATGTGCGTCAATAAGACCGTCATGGGTTAAAGGCCACAACGGTGCAGTTTCCGGCTCGTTAAATTGCAAGAAGTAATCGCTAAAAACCGTATCGGGTGCTAGGGGTACATTGAATGCCGGATGTGCACCTACTGAAAAAGGCATGACAGTAGTACCGGTATTGTGGATTTGATAAGTAACAACCAATTTGTTTTGCAACAATTGGTATTGGAGTTGAAAGGTAAACGGGAAAGGATACACAGCCAATGTATCAGGCGTATCGGTAAGCGACAATGTGATTGTATCGGCGGTGTGTTGCACCACTTCAAATGAATGATCGCGCGCAAAGCCGTGCCTTCCTAACTGATAGGCTTTGTTTTCGTATGTGTAGGTATTGTTTTTTAATCCACCTACAATAGGAAACAAAACCGGGCTTTTTTTACCCCAAAAATCAGCATTGCCACTCCATAAATAGTCGATGCCGGTAGCCTTATTGTATATGCTTTGCAACTCGGCGCCTTTGCTTTGTACTGCTACTTGCAGTTGGTCGTTAAAGATGGTATACATAGTGATGGTGAATAAAAGATTAAGCTTCCTCAACTACTTTTTCGTCTACGGCGTTAGCCAATAAGCGTGCACTCCATTTTTTCAATGGATTTTGACGGGCTTCGATGTAGCCGTTGCGACGTCGAACAATATCAATTGCTTCAAAAGCTGCTGCCAATAAGGAACTTGCATCGGCTTTGCCTTTTCCGGCAATATCAAAAGCTGTTCCATGGTCGGGACTTGTACGTACCACCTCTAAACCAGCCGTAAAATTGGTTCCTTCCCCAAGCGCTAGCGATTTAAATGGTATCAATCCCTGATCGTGGTACATGGCTAGCACTGCATCAAATTTTTCGTAACTACCGCGAGCAAAAAAAGCATCGGCACTGTAAGGGCCAAATGCTAATATTTGATTTTTGGCTTCTTTAATGGCAGTTTTAATAATGGTTAATTCTTCGTTGCCAATTAATCCTTCATCGCCTGCATGCGGATTGAGTGCTAATACGGCAATCTTGGGTTTTTCGATGGCAAAATCTTTTTGTAAGCTGTGGTTGATGATTTTCAGTTTGCTCACGATGGCCTCCTTGGTAATAAATTTGGCAACATCGGCTACTGGAACATGTTCTGTAACCAATCCAATGCGCATATTTTCGGCTACCATGAGCATTACAACATCTTTAGCTCCAAAAAAATCTTTTAAATAAGGCGTATGGCCGCTGTACTGAAAAGATTCGCTTTGTATGTTTTTTTTGTGTATTGGGGCAGTAACAACCGCATCTATGAAACCATCTTTGAGGGCTTGGGTAGCTTGCTGTAAAGATAGTAGCGCATACTTTCCGCCAACTTCGTTCAATTGACCGGGTGTAATCACAACATCTTCGTCCCAACAGTTCAATATATTGACTTGCTTAGGATTTAATTTGTTGATTTCACGTGTTTGGTGAAAGTTAAAGTTGTAGTCGGGCAGGTTTTTCCTGTAAAACTGTACACACTTGCTGTTGGCAAACACCACAGGTGTACAAATATCTACTATACGATTGTCGCTAAGTGCTTTGATAATTAATTCGATGCCTATTCCGTTGATGTCGCCGCAAGTAAACCCAACGACCGGCTTTTGCAAATCAGTGCTCATGAACCATATTTTTTAAGGGCGTGAAGATACATCTTTCTGTATTAGTATGCTGTTAGCACATTGCCGAGCGCCAAAGCGCTACAACATGACTACATTGTCTTTGTGACGAAACCAATCTGCCATGAACCAATACCTATAGATGAACGTGGGGATGTGATAGGGAGCACATATATCTTTCATGCTGATGAAATGACACCACCGTTACAGCTCCCTTAAAGTGCTGCAGCGGGGCTAGCGTGAGGGATTGAAGCGGTTACCCCACAGCCGACATCCTGAAAGGTGGCGGCGAGGAGTATGAGCGA
>JAIXOS010000388.1 GCA_027486695.1 Chitinophagaceae bacterium
AAGATTATGCGGGTATAGGCGACAAAATAGTTGTTACCATCAAGGACGCCATCCCAGCAAGTGCAGCAAAAAAAGGTACTGTATCAAAAGCAGTTATTGTAAGAACAAAGAATAAGTTGCGTCGTAAAGATGGATCATATATTCGTTTTGATGACAATGCCGTTGTTTTATTAAACAACTCTGATGAGCCACGTGGTACGCGCATATTTGGACCTGTAGCTCGTGAGCTCCGCGATAAAGGTTATATGAAAATCATTTCATTGGCCCCAGAAGTATTATAGAAAAAATTAATTAACCTTATACATTCCATTTAGGAATACATATAAAAAGGTAATAAAATGAGTACAAGATTTAAACCTAAGTTCAATATCAAAAAAGGCGATACTGTTGTAGTAATTGCTGGTGATGATAAAGACTTGAAAAAGCCTCGCAAAGTACTAGAAGTCCAAATTGAGAAAGGAAAAGTAGTTGTGGAAGGTGTTGCAATTGCAACAAAGCATACTAAACCTACTGCACAAAATACCAAAGGTGGTATTGTTAAGGTAGAAGCTGCAATTAGTATCTCTAATGTAATGCTTTGGGATGCTAAAACAAGCACTCCAACCAAGGTAAAACGTAGTAGACTAGAAGGTAAATTAGTACGTATATCTAAAAAATCAGAGGAGGTAATTAAATAATGAGTACTCTAAAATATACCCCAAGATTAGCAGACAAGTACACTAAAGATGTTGTACCTGCTCTTTTAAAAAAGTTTGCTTACAAAAGTGTAATGCAAGCGCCTCGTTTAGAGAAAATTTGTATCAACAGAGGTGTTAATGGTGCTGTTAACGATAAAAAATTGGTTGATATCGCAGTTGAAGAACTAAATATCATTACAGGTCAGAAAGCAGTACCTACCTTTTCTAAAAAGGACATTTCTAACTTTAAATTGCGTCGTGGAATGCCAATTGGTGCCCGTGTTACGCTACGTGGTGAAAAAATGTATGAGTTTTTGGATCGTTTAGTATCTGTTTCTCTACCACGTGTTCGTGATTTCAAAGGTGTGAGTGATAAAGCTTTTGACGGTCGTGGAAATTATACTTTAGGAGTAACTGAACAGATTATCTTCCCTGAAATTGATATTGATAAAGTTAGCAAAATCACAGGTCTAGATATCACTTTTGTTACTACTGCTACCACCAATGAAGAAGCATACGAACTCCTAAAAGAACTTGGTATGCCTTTCAAGAACATTAAAAAAGATAATAATTAATAATCAATTATATGGCAAAAGAGTCAGTTAAAGCCAGACAAAGAAAGCGTGAAAAGTTAGTAGCTAAATTTGCAGACAAACGTGCTGCCTTGAAAGCTGAAGGTAACTATGCTGCTTTAGATTTATTACCTAAGAATGCATCTCCTGTTCGTTTAAAAAACCGTTGCCAATTGACAGGTAGACCGAAAGGTTTTATGCGTTATTTTGGTATTTCTCGTGTAACATTCAGAGATATGGCATTAAACGGTTTAATTCCAGGTGTTAAAAAAGCTTCTTGGTAATTAAATTTCTTATTTTACTACAACACAATTTATTAAAAATGGTAACTGATCCTATAGCAGATTTTTTAACTAGAATACGTAATGCTCAAATGGCTGGTCATAGATTAGTGGAGATACCAGCTTATAATATAAAAAAACGTATTACTGAAATTCTTTACGAACAAGGCTATATTTTAAAATATAAGTTTGAATCTGATGACAAACAAGGCCTTATCAAAATAGCTCTTAAATACAATCCTGAGACCAAAGAACCAGCAATTCGTTCTTTAGAAAGGGTAAGTAGACCAGGATTGCGTCAATATGCTAAACCTGCAGAACTTAAGCGAGTTATTAATGGTCTTGGTATTGCTATTATCAGTACTTCAAAAGGAGTACTAACTGACAAAGAAGCTAAGCAACAAAATGTTGGTGGTGAAGTTCTTTGTCACATATCTTAAGATGTTTAATTAAGCTTTTTAGTCGGAGCTGAAATTTATCTTTAACTTAAAATAATTTACGACTATGTCTCGTATAGGAAAAAAACCAATTAGTATCCCCGCGGGTGTTAATATATCAGTAAATAACGAAAATGTTGTAACAGTTAAGGGTCCTAAAGGCCAGTTGTCACAACCAATTGATAGAGATATCAAGATTGAAATTTCGGATAGTGAATTATTAGTAACTCGTCCTACTGATCAAATTCGTCACAGAGCTATGCACGGCTTGTATCGGTCCCTTGTTAGTAATTTGGTAAAAGGTGTTACAGAAGGTTACAAAAAGGAGTTAGAATTAGTGGGTGTGGGTTTTAAAGCAACAAATGCTGGAAATATCCTTGATTTGGCACTAGGTTATTCACACAATATTATTTTTGAAATTCCTTCAGAGCTTAAAATTACTACCGTAACGGAAAAAGGTAAAAATCCTATTATTACCATTGAAGGAACAGATAAGCAATTGCTTGGTCAAGTTTCTGCTAAATTGAGAAGCTTACGTAAGCCTGAGCCGTACAAAGGAAAAGGTGTTAAATACGTAGGAGAAGAATTAAGAAGAAAAGCTGGTAAAGCTGCAGGTAAATAATCATAATCTTAAATTATCCGGCAGAATCGGATTAAACTAATTACAATGAATAGTAAACTAGTTCAAAGACAAAAAATCAGATATCGCATTCGTAAAAAGGTATCTGGTACTTCTACAAAACCCCGTTTAAGTGTTTTTAGAAGTAATGCACAGATATATGTACAGTTGATTGATGATAACAATGGAGTTACTTTAGCTTCTGCTTCATCTAGAGATAAAGATATATTAGCTCAAAAAGTTACTAAAACTGAAAAGTCTAAACTTGTAGGAGCTTCAGTAGCTCTAAAAGCCATTTCTTTAGGAATCAACACTTGTGTATTTGATCGTGGTGGTAATTTGTACCATGGTAGAGTAAAAGCAGTAGCAGAAGGTGCTAGAGAAGGTGGATTGCAATTTTAATTATAGAACATCACTAATAGTCATATAATGTCTAAAGCGTTAGAAAACAAAATTAAAACAAGTAGCGACATCGAATTGAAAGAAAAAGTTGTTGCCATAAATCGTGTAGTTAAAACAACAAAAGGGGGTCGTACATTTAGTTTCTCTGCCTTAGTAGTTGTTGGTAACGAAAATGGGATTGTTGGACAAGGTTTAGGAAAAGCAAAAGAGGTTCAGGAAGCTATTGCAAAAGGAATCGATGACGCTAAGAAGAACTTGGTTAAAGTTCCTATAATGCATGGAACTGTTCCCCACGATCAATTAGCTAAATCTGGAGCTGCTAAGGTTCTTATCAAACCCGCTGCACATGGTGCTGGAGTCATTGCGGGTGGTAGTATGCGTGCTGTTTTAGAAAGCGCTGGTATTACTGACGTTCTTGCTAAAAGCTTAGGATCTGCCAATCCCCACAACGTGGTTAAAGCTACAATCGAAGCATTGAAATTGCTCCGTGAGCCAATCCAAGTGTCTAAAACACGTGGCATTAAACTTAGTAAAGTTTTTAATGGTTAATTGTACCCATTACAAAAAAATAACGTCATGAAAAAAATTAAAATAACACAAGTAAAAAGTGGTATTGATAGAAGTGAAAGACAAAAGCAAACTTTAGTTGCGCTTGGTCTTAATAAAATTAATGCTACTAAAGAGGTAATTGCAACTCCACAAATCTTAGGCATGGTTAACAAGGTTAATCACTTGGTAAGAGTAGAAGAGATAGCATAAACGATAAATGATTCAATTTTAAATTGAGTCATTTTTATTTTTTAAAAGCGAGGGGCGATTCCCCGAAAGTATAAAATCAATACACATGAAGTTACACAATTTAAAACCTGCTGAAGGTTCAACGCACAAAGAAAAAAGAATCGGTCGTGGTGAAGCATCTGGTAAAGGTGGTACATCAACTCAAGGTAACAAAGGTGGCCAAAGCCGTGCCGGTTATTCAAGAAAAAATGCTTTTGAAGGTGGTCAAATGCCTATTCAAAGAAGAATTCCTAAGCGTGGGTTTAAAAATAATAACAAAATTGAGTATACTGTTTTCAATTTAGGTCAGATTGAAAAATTACAAGAAAAGTATGCTTTCTCTGAATTTTCTGTTGAAAACCTATATATCAATGGTTTGATAAGTAAAACCGCTAGTGTTAAAATTCTAGCTACTGGTGAACTTAAATCAAAGCTTGATTTCAAAGTAAATGCCATCAGCCAAAAAGCCAAATCTGCAATTGAAGCTTTAGGTGGGGTAGTTGAAATACTTAATTAAATTATCCGTATTTTGCAAGACGCATCTACGAGATGCGTCTTTTTGGTTTTTGGATGTTTAACTAATAATATACTATTAAGTGAAAAAACTAATTGAGACATTAAAAAATATTTGGGCAATTGATGAGCTAAAGAGTAAAATTATTTTCACGCTTGCCTTAGTATTAACTTATAGATTTGGAACACACATTGTTTTGCCTGGAATTGACCCTACTTTATTAGAAAGTGCGAAATCTAACTCCGGTAAAAATGGTTTATTGGGTCTTTTTGACACCTTTGCAGGAGGCGCTTTCTCACAAGCCTCAATTCTTGCTTTGGGTATTATGCCTTACATTTCTGCTTCTATTTTTATGCAATTGATGACTATCTTAGTTCCGCAATTACAAAAAGTACAAAAAGAAGGTGAAAGTGGCCGTAAAAAGATTAACCAATGGACTCGCTATTTAACGATAGTTGTTACTATTTTTCAAGTCGGTGCATATGTAGCAAATTTAAAAAGTCCAGGATATGCTGAAGCGTTAATTCCGGCCTATCAACCCTTTTTTTTTTTTTTTTTTATTGTAATGCTTACTGCGGGAACATTTTTTGTAATGTGGTTGGGTGAAAAAATTCAAGATAAGGGACTTGGTAATGGAACTTCCATTATTATCATGGTTGGTATTTTGGCTAGATTACCTCAAGCTATTTTACAAGAATTTACTGCTAAGGGCGAAAAGGGTGGCGGAGGACTATTGATCTTTCTTATTGAAATAGCCATTCTGGTTGCAATCATTATGGGGTTGATTATTTTAGTACAAGGTGTTCGTCAAATATCTGTTAATTACGCTAAGCAAATTATTGGTAATAAACAAGTTGGTGGAGCACGACAATTCTTGCCTATTAAAGTGAATAGTGCGGGTGTTATGCCAATCATTTTTGCTCAAGCAATTATGTTTTTACCCACTCTTGTTTCTTTTACCAATTTAGACTCTGCTAAAGGACTAATTAAAATTTTCAGTGATCACAGCAATGTTGGTTACATGATTATTTACTCCGTAATGGTTATTGGTTTTACCTTCTTATATACCGCTTTGATTTTTAATCCAAAGCAAATCGCCGAAGATTTAAAGCGTAATAATGGCTTTGTCCCTGGGGTAAAACCTGGTCAACCTACCGCTGATTATATCGGTGCCATTATGGATAAAATTACGCTTCCGGGTGCTATCTTTCTTGCATTAGTAGGTATTTTGCCTGGTTTTGCTCAACGTTTAGGTGTTACCCAATCTTTTAGTACTTTTTTTGGTGGTACTAGTTTATTAATCATGGTCGGTGTAGTTTTAGATACTTTGCAGCAAATTGAAACTTATTTACTTATGCGTCAGTATGATGGTTTGATGTCTAGTGGTCGTGTTCAAGGACGCCAAACAGTTGCTACAAGTACTATTTAGTTGCATCAATACAATTTCTTTCAACCTGTTAGGATATTTTCCTGGCAGGTTTTTCTTTTATAGAACAATTTTTATGAGCTTTTCAAGAAATCTTATATATTACAAAACTGACGCCGAAGTGGAATTAATGCGTCATTCAGCTACGTTGGTAAGTGCTACATTGGCCGAAGTAGCAAAGATTCTAAAGCCCGGTATTACTACACTATTTATAGATAAGTTGTGTAACGAATTTGTGCGTGATCATAAAGCGGTTCCCTCCTTTTATAATTATCAAGGTACTTACCCATTCAACATTTGTGCTAGTGTTAACGATGTAGTTGTACATGGCTTCCCCAATCAAGTTGCTTTAAAAGAGGGGGACGTTATCTCTATTGATTTAGGAGTTATTTTAAACGGTTGGCACGGAGACCATGCCTACACATTTGTATTAGGTGACGTTACTCCTGATATTCTTAATTTGGTTAGGATTACAAAAGAAAGTTTGTATAAAGGAATAGAAAAAGCCATTGTGAATAATCGTATTGGCGATATAGCCTTTGCCATTCAAGAACATACTGAAAAGAAAAATGGTTATGGCGTTGTTCGTGAGTTAGTCGGTCATGGGTTAGGAAAAAATTTACATGAAGATCCACAAGTGCCTAACTACGGTTCCCGTGGTACAGGGCCTAAAATGAAAGAAAATTTAACCCTTGCTATAGAACCAATGATTAATCTTGGTACCAAAGAGGTATATACCGATACCGATGGATGGACCGTTAGAACCAAAGATGGTAAGCCTTCCGTACATTTCGAACACAACGTATGTGTTAAAAAAAATAAAGCACAAATTTTATCCAATTATAGTCTAATTGAGACTGCCGAAAAAGCCAATCCATATCTCAATTCATCTTATTATTAATCATTTATACCAGTGTGAAACCAACTTTAGTTGTAATCGGTGGTGGGGCATCCGGTTTTTTTTGTGCAATCAATGCAGCAAAGCTTCAGCCTAATTTGAATATCATTATTTTAGAAAAAAACAATAAGTTATTATCTAAAGTAAAAATAAGTGGTGGTGGTAGATGTAATGTAACCCACGATTGTTTCCAAATAGCTGAGCTAATCACCCATTATCCTCGTGGAACCAATTTTGTTAAAAAAACATTTCATTGGTTCAATCCCAACCATACAGTAGAGTGGTTTCAAAGTCGTGGCATTCAATTACATACGGAAACTGACGGAAGAATGTTTCCAACAACGAATACCTCGCAGTCAATTATTGATTGTTTTCTAAGTGAAGCCAACCGTCACCAAATTCACATAATCACCAATGCCGAGGTGAACAATATAGTACGAGTTAACGATGGGTTTGCTTTATCCACAAGTATTACTAGAAGCACTGTACTTGATTTACAACTTAATTATAGCAATGAACAACAAACCCTTTTAGCAGACGTAGTGTGTGTAGCTGTTGGGGGATATCCAAAAAAAACTCAATTTTCTTGGCTAGAGGCTTTAGGACATACAATACAATTGCCTGTACCTTCACTTTTTACCTTCAATATTCCTAAACATCCCATTACTAGTTTAATGGGTATTGCTGTTCCAAAAGTTCAAGTGAAAGTCATTGCATCTAAACTAAAAACGGAGGGACCTTTATTAATTACCCATTGGGGGCTTAGTGGCCCAGCCATTTTAAAACTATCTGCAATCGGGGCACGACATTTTAGTTTATCTAATTATCATTTTACTATCAGCATTAATTGGCTAAATGATACTTCCGAAGAGGCCTTGCGCCAACAATGGCTCATTTTACGTAGCCAATTGGCCCACCAAAAAATGGGCAATAAAAATCCTTTTCACTTACCTAGTCGTTTATGGGAGTTTTTATTACAACATTCTCAAGTGGATGCTAACAAACAATGGGCTAACTGTACTAGTAAAGAGCAAAATTTATTAATTACTGCACTCACCAACTTTCAGTTGAATGTTCAGGGAAAAACCACTTTCAAAGAAGAGTTTGTTACTTGCGGTGGCATTTCTTTAAATGAAATCAATCCCAATACTATGGAAAGTAAACTTCTGCCAAACCTTTATTTTACAGGAGAAGTTCTAGATATTGATGGTGTAACCGGAGGGTTCAACTTTCAAAATGCATGGACAACCGGATGGATTGCAGCACAAGCCATAGCCTCAAAGGTTACCTAATATAAAACGCCCATTAACGAAACAGTTGTTGCTTCATCAATGGGCGTTTGGTAAGTTGATTTCTCTTTAAGGATTAACTTTTTTTCTTTTCTCCTTTATTAGCTTTGTATCGCATATCCGGAGTGCCATCTTTTTTCAGTGGTCCGGCTGCTTGCGTAGCTTTGTCCTTGTTTTCCTTAAATCTTTTGTCGGGCGTGCCGTCCGCTTTCAATTTGGTTTTTTCTACTTCGGCCTTTACTTCTTTCGTTACTTCGGCCACTTTCGCCTCTTTTTTGGCTTTCTTAGCTTCTTTTTCTTTTTTTACCTCTGCTTTTACAGTGGTTACTTTCTCTTGAGCGTAAGTAGATGTAGTCAGTAAAGCTGCACCTAGCAATAATGCAAAAATTTTTTTCATGATGGAAATTTTAGAAAGTTAAATTATACCATTCAAACGGTATTGCCAACAAATACCCTATTTCTATTTTGTTAAAATAGCATTTCATCCACCTTCATTCTTGTATAATCTTGTTTGTTTCCAAATGTATTTGGGCGTTCCCCTTCGGGTCGGGCATTTTGCTTTTACTCCTCGCCGCCACCTTTCAGGATGTCGTCTGTGGGGTAACCGCTTCAGTCCTACCGTGTACCCACATTTATTTTTATTGTACTTTTACATAAAATATAAAGCTCATGTTAGGGCCTGACTATCGCAATCTTTTTTCCGATGCCCGTCTTTCTAATCGGGGGCTCCATCTTCTTCGCGGCCTTTTCAAGCATGGGACAGGTACCATTCAGACGATTGCACAGAATAGAGCTGAGCAAAAAGGCTATTATCGTTTTTTGAACAATCCTAAGGTTACAGAAGATGCGCTAATTGCAGAGATGAGTAGCCGATGTGGTGTTCATGCCAAAGGCAAAACAGTGCTTTGCATTCAAGATACCTCCGAAGCGAATTTTTTTTCCCATACCAACCGACTGAAACCCAATTGTGGATTTGGGTTTATTGATGCGGTGAAAAAAGGGATTGGGTTTAAATTACACCCCAACCTTGTAGTAGATGCCGCTACGTTGATGCCCTACGGTTTCGCGGGTATTCAGCTGTGGCATCGTACTACTGAAAGCAGCCAACAACCCAAGCATAGGGAGCGACTTCCTATTGAACAAAAGGAATCCAATAAATGGTTGGAGGGCAACCGAATTGCGCAACAGCATTTGCAACAGGCAGCCAATGTCATCATCGTTCAGGATAGAGAGGGGGATATCTACGAGCAGTTTGCCACGAATTGGGGTCCCAATGTTTTCTTACTCATCCGATCTCGCTGGAACCGAGGGTTAATTGATGGAGATAAGCTGTGGGATAAGCTTGCAGCTACTTCGTCGAAAGGCGTATACAGTTGTATTATAGAAGAAGATACCCACAAAAAGGTAGCTTCACGGGCAGCAACTTTTGAAGTCCGCATTGTTCAGGTCATGCTACAATGCCCCAATCGTAAACCATTGGCATTAGCTAAGCAATCACTACCCGTGTATGCTATTAGTACTACCGAGATTACGCCGGGTGTGCAAGATCCTGTGGAATGGAAATTACTGACTACCTGGCCGATAGAAACCTTTGAAGATACTATTCAGGTAATACAATGGTATCAATGTCGCTGGATGATAGAAGAAGTGTTTCGGGTAGTAAAAAAAGAATGTTTTGATATTGAATCCAGTGAATTGGAAAGTGGATGGGCTATCCGAAAGCTCACCCTAATGATCTTGGATACCGTCATCAAACTCTTTCAAATGCATATTGCATATGAACAACCTGAGGGGGAAGATTTACCTGCAACCCTTGTTTTTGAAGCGGCAGAAATGGAGTGCCTAAAAGCCGCAGGTAAAAAACTAAATGGTAAAACCATCAAGCTAGCCAATCCACATACGCCAGATAGCATTAAAGAAGCTACGTGGATTATTGCAAGACTGGGTGGGTGGAAGGGCTATCAATCGCAACGAAAGTTCGGAATGACTACACTGCTGAATGGATTGAAAAAATTCTATGAAGTGTATGACGGTTGGAAAATGGCTGTAGATGTGGGTACACGGTAGGATTGAAGCGGTTACCCC
>JAIXOS010000353.1 GCA_027486695.1 Chitinophagaceae bacterium
ACGAAGATGGAGCATCGGTTTATTCGGCATCGGAAGTAGCAAGGGAAGAATTTCCGGATCAGGACGTTACGGTACGTGGCTCGGTTAGTATTGGCCGCAGACTGATGGACCCACTGGCCGAATTGGTAAAAATAGACCCCAAGAGTATCGGCGTTGGACAATACCAACACGATGTTAACCAATTTAGGTTGAAGGAACGACTAGACCAAACCGTTGTAAGCTGTGTAAACCAAGTTGGCGTAAATGTGAATACGGCAAGCAAGCATTTGCTAAGTTATGTAAGTGGAATTGGTCCTAGTTTGGCTGACAATATTGTAAAATACCGCAACGAAATAGGTAAATTCACCGACAGACATCAATTGTTAAAAGTACCGCGCTTAGGTGGCAAAGCCTTTGAACAATGTGCAGGCTTTTTACGCATTAAAGAAGGCAACAATCCGCTTGATGCTAGTGCAGTACACCCCGAAGCATATCCCTTGGTACAAAAAATTGCCCAAGATTTATCTGTAAACGTACAAAATTTGATTGGTAACGATACTTTATTGAAAGCAGTGGAAGCCAAAAAATACGTTTCAGAAACTATTGGCGAACTAACCATTAAAGATATCATCAACGAGCTGAAAAAACCCGGATTGGATCCGCGCAGCGAATTGGAACAATTTGAATACGCCGCCATTTACAGCATCAGCGATGTGCAAGTGGGCATGGTTGTTCCCGGTGTGGTTACCAATATTACCCGCTTTGGTGCGTTTGTAGATATTGGGGTAAAACAAGACGGTTTGGTGCATGTAAGTGAAATTGCACACCAATACATTACTGACCCAAATGAGGTTTTGAAATTGAACGACAAAGTACAGGTAAAAGTGTTAGAAGTAGATATTGCGCGCAAACGGATTGCACTTTCTATTAAACAAACACAAGATGCCCCTGCAAAAAATACCGCCCACAAAGCCAAAAATACAACGCCGACCAAAACATCCTCGCCCGATTTAGGCAACTTGGCTTTAGGCGATGCGCTGAACATGTTAAAAACCAAGTTTAAAAAATAATGAACTATCCATAGTTAGAGGAAACGCCCAATCAGCGTTTCCTCTAACTAAAAATTACCGTTGTAGCCAACCCAATGCGTTAGAAATTAGTTGCACAAACTGTGGGTTTGTATAACATTCAGCGTTGTGACCAAGTGCAGTATAAAACATTTTTCCACCATCGTAGTGATGCCACCAACAAATAGGGTGCTGCACACCCATATTACCGCCTTGGTAAGAGGTTTCATCAACTGTCATCACTACGTTCATTTTGTGGTGATTAACAGCTTTGAAATTGTAAATCTCTTCGAAAAGTTGCATCGAATCGGGCAAATTTGCGGTGGCAGCAAAGGGTTGGTTAACCAAATGAAACATTGCGTTTTGCTGTTTGGGGTGTCCACTAAAATACGCGCCTATCAAATCGTGGTACCAAGGCCAATCGTATTCCGTATCAGTAGCGGCGTGTATGCCTAAAAAACTGCCTCCGTGCCGAATATATTGCTGCAAGCCAAGCTGCTGAGTACTATCCAAAACATCGCCACTTGTATTTAAAAACACCACTACTTGGTACGATTTGGATAACTTAGTAAATACATTGGCATCTTCGGTGGTGTCCACAGCCCATTGCAATTGCTGCCCTAACTGCAAAAACATACTTTTTCCGGCCTCAATACTTTTGTGACGATACCCTTTGGTTTTTGAAAAAACCAACATACGCTTTGTTTTTAACAGATGTGTATGCGCCATGAGCCAAAACAAACCCAAGCACCAAAACCATTTTTTTTGCATGGATAGCCAATATTAACAATAAATATAGCGCAATCCAGATAAATGGTGTTTATTTCGCAGCATTATTTGGCGGGTTACTTGCCTATGGCTGCAATATTTTTGGCTGTGGGTCGTTTGCCTTCAATACAAACATTCGCGTTTATGAAAAATACCAATACTTGGTGGTTGATTGCTTTAATAATGGTACTGCTCGATTGGTATGTGTACCAAGCCGTAAAAACCGTTAGTCAAAATAATAGCGAGCGAATTAAAACGCTTATCCCTTTCATTTATTGGGGCATTAGCTTGCTTACGTTAACCGCTTTGGTGGCACTGCCCTACATCCAAACCTTACAAACGTCTAAAATATTTCGGAATTACATTTTCGCCATTATGGTGGGTCTTTTTTTGGCAAAGCTCATTGGAAGTATCTTTTTTTTAACCGACGATATTCGCAGATTACTGCTCTGGACTACTTCTTTGTTCAAAAGTGAACCCACAACTACCCTATCCCAAACTAGTGCAGATAGTACTATTCCTCGCTCTGTTTTTTTAAGTTGGCTAGGACTTGGTTTGGGCGGAACCCTTTTTGGTACGTTGCTCTACGGTTTTGGCAACAAATACAAATACCAAGTGCGGCGCATTCCGCTACATTTTCCCAACCTACCCCTCGCTTTTAAAGGCTTAAAAATTGTACACATTAGCGATATCCATAGTGGAAGCCTGCACAACCAGGCAGCGGTACAAAAAGGTATTGACACCATTCTGCAACAAAAAGCCGATGTCATTTTATTTACGGGCGATTTGGTCAACGACCGTCACGAAGAAATGCACGAATACCAAGCTATTTTCAGCCAACTGAAAGCACCGCTTGGCGTATACAGTACATTGGGCAACCACGATTATGGCGACTATGTTCAATGGGGTAGCAAAGCTGAAAAACAGCAAAATTTAGACAATTTAAAACAAATTCATGCCCAAATGGGCTGGCGTTTGCTCATGAACGAGCATGTTGTATTTGAAAAAAACGACCAAAAAATAGCGTTGTTAGGCATCGAGAATTGGGGTGCCAAAGGTCGCTTTCCAAAGTATGGTAAAATGTCCAATGCATATGAAAACACCCAGCATATTCCATTCAAAATACTCATGAGCCACGACCCAAGTCATTGGGACGCAGAAGTAAAACCGCATTATCCCGATATTGATTTGATGTTGTCGGGTCATACGCATGGCATGCAATTTGGCGTAGAAAATCCATATTTCAAATGGAGCCCGGTACAGTGGATGTACAAACAATGGGCCGGTTTGTACCAAGACAGACAACAAAAATTATACGTTAACCGTGGGTTTGGTTTTATTGGTTATCCCGGTCGCATAGGCATCATGCCCGAAATTACGGTATTGGAACTTTCTTAAATTGATGGGTATTTCCCAAGAATGAACATTCAAAAAATGCGGGGCTGTGGACGGAGGTACTTGCATCGGCAGCGGTTCGGGCTGGTTGGCAGTAGTCCTCGCCCAATCGCCCTACGGTTGTTGGGCTGTGGGCTACTTACCACCATCCCGCAGCCATTGATCTGCATCAACAACCGGCAACAATGGTGGCGAATATTTTAGGCTTTCCCTGTTAATTGGTAAACCCACAAACCAACCACTTCTTTAATCACACTCCCCCACTTGAACAACAAACTTGCATCGGGAACACAATAATCGCTCAGCAACATTTTTTTATCCACGGCTTCAAAAGCCGCAGGATACAAAACCACGGGCATTTGGGCTTTTTCAAACACCCTACTTGCACGCCGCAAATGTGTTGACGAACTAATCAACAAATAAGGCGGTGCTATATGCAAACTATCTAGTATTTTTTTGCTAAAAAGGGCATTTTGATACGTGTTTTTTGACTGATTTTCTTTAATAATATCTTCTTTTTTTACCCCGCAAGCCAACATTTCCTGATACACAAAATCCGACTCAGCCGGCTCTTTTAACAAAAAAGAATTGCTTCCACCGGTTATCACTACTTTTTTAATAATTCCCGAATGGTACATTTTTACAATTTGAATAAATCTATCGGCCGTATATCCAAAGTATCCTTGTTCTTTTTTATCAAACATAGCCATACCACCAAGTACAATACCGGCTTGGTATGTCTGCTTGGCTACGGTAACCGGCCGTTTGACTTCCCAAGCAAAAACGGCCCTATTGTGTAAGTAGGGATTAGTGGTTACCAACAATACAGCAATCACTGTCCATTTACATCCCAACCGAATTTTTGGGTAGTGTTTGGCCCACCAATAAGTGATTAACAACAGTACCAGCCAATTAAATGGTTCTAACAAGAAAGACAATATTTTCGATAAAAAATAAAACATAACAAATCATTTTATACTTACAAATGCACTACACAGCCCAAGCCATGTTGGGTTGGTGCAATAGTTGCATAAGGCTTGACCGCTATACGTTTATTAAATAATAAAGTGGCCTGTTGCAATTGCGCTTTGCCTAATGCAATTAAATATCCCCCGCCCATAGCTGTTAAAAAACCACCACCTACTAATAACCAACCGGTATTTACATTGGCATTATGGGAACTAGATGCCATTTGAACACCTACTATCAGTCCTACAGAACCAATAGTAGATAACACATTGCCCCATATTTTATTTTGCTGCTGTGCATAGTAAAGATGGATGATATTCGGATCGTGGGTGTTGATAAACAATTGCTTAAACTGTTTGGCTCCTTGATACAAAGTATCGTTATATATGATGGTATTGGGCTTACTGGTATATACGTACTGCATTTTTTTGGCATCAATTTTTTGCTGCGCTGCCACAAAAAATCCGCAGCACAATAGCAAACAACTTAATAAAAGCCTAGTCATGTTACTTGATTTTTATAAATATTTGCGTAAAAAACAAAATACCATTGGCATCTTTTTCAATACCTACGGCCGAATGGGTATAGTCGCCTTCTATATTTTTTTTATGTCCTTTGCTTTTTATCCAACCGGCTACCACTTTTTCGGCTGTTAAATCGCCGAAGGCAATATTTTCGGCAGAAGCCGCCAAATATCTAGGCTTTGCTAAGTCAAGGGCGGCGGTAACTTGGGCAATTCTTTTTTCGAAACCTTCATGGCTAAAGGGAGCTGTTTTTTGTGCCATTTCGGTACTTAATTGGAGGCAGGGGTCGTACACAGCATCGGACCACTGCAAAATGGCAAGACCTTTTTTGGTTCTGTACAAATTAATTAAATCAAAAACCTGCTTTTCTAATTGCAACAATGCATCTTCCTCATTGGGCAATTTATCAGTAGCAGCCAAATTGCTGTTAGCAGGTACTTGATTTAATGAAGATGCTGTTTGCGCACTTGTCGGCATACACCAAACAAATGCCACAAACAGCATACTTATGTATTCACTCTTCTTAAAAAAACATTGAAGCATCATTGTAATAATTGGTCATTGATATGATGCTTCAAAAATAAGGTTATTGGTTGTTTAAATAAGTATCTAACTCATCCATCATATCTTTACTGCCAATAAACATTGGTGTTCGTTGATGTAAATCTGTTGGTTGAATATCCATGATTCTTTGTTTACCGTTGGTAGCACGGCCACCGGCCATTTCTACAATAAATGCAAATGGATTACACTCATACAGCAAGCGCAGTTTTCCATTTGGCTTGTCGGTAGTACCAGGGTACATAAAAATGCCGCCCTTCAGCAAATTACGATGCACATCGGCAACCATACTGCCAATATAGCGTTGTGTATAAGGGCCGCCATCGGTTGTATCTTTTTTCTGACAGGCGTTAATGTATTGTTGCACTCCCTTTTCGTATCTAAAAAAGTGGCCATGGTTAACCGAGTACGTTTTACCGCTTGCAGGACATTGAATATTGGGATGACTTAGGCTAAACTCTCCAATACTTGGATCTAAGGTAAAGCCATTAACACCGCGCCGTGTAGCATATACCAACATGGTACTGCTTCCATAAATTACATAGCCTGCCGCTACCTGTGCATTACCGGGTTGCAAAAAATCTTCCTTAGTACAAGGCTTACCGAGTGTACTTACCCTTCTATAAACACTAAAAATTGTTCCGATTGATATATTAACATCAATATTTCCACTTCCATCTAATGGATCAAACTGAACCACGTACTTACTTTGATTGCTAACTTCATCGTCAAACACCACAAATTCATCTAGCTCTTCACTACTAATTCCTGCACAGCTAATGCCATGCTTCAATACACCCATAAACTGGTTATTGGCAAAAATATCCAGTTTTTTTACGTCTTCGCCCTGCACATTTACACTTCCGTAATCGCCCAAAATGTCTACAAGTCCTGCCTTGTTTACTTCTACATTAACCCGCTTGGCAGCCAGTCCAATATCGCGAAGCAAGGTGCTCAATTCGCCCGTAGCAGCCGGCAAGCCGCGCAATTGCTGAATGGTAAATTCATCTAATGTTAAAATGTTTCTGTTGGTAATCATGATTGGTTTGTATTGTGGTTTGTAAAATCAATTCATTAAGTAGAGAAATACTAAAAGTAAAGCGGGTATTCCAATTGGCAATGTTTTTAAATGATTGAGCCCAATGAACGTTATTCAAAAAGGTAATGCGATGTGATTAAAAGTATTAAAGGCAGGTTTTAGATACTATTTTTATTCAAAATAGTTGAACGATGCCCCAATTGAATAAACTTTTGGCACTACACAAAGTAAAAACAGCACATGTATTACGCACTATTTATACCTCCCATTCGGCTAAGGCAACCATCTTGCAATAGATGCTTATATTTGTAGTTGTTGGTATTTGCTAACATCGTATTTTAGGTAATTAGCAACAATTTACAACATCCATTTCATCTAATTCAACCATTTTTTATTTATGCATATTTACAAATTTGGTGGTGCTAGTACGGCAACGATAGAAAGAATTCATACGCTGGGAAAAATTGTGCGCGAAGCCCAACCCGCCCCCATGCTACTTGTTATTTCGGCAATGGATAAAACCACCAATGCCTTAGAAAAAGTAGTTGCTGCATTTGCTGAAAAACACTCGTCCGAGGCATTAAGTTTATTTGATACAATTAAAAAACAACACCTCGAAACGGCGGCACAATTACTGGATGATGTCAACTTAACAGCATGCATTGAGGTGTTAAAAGATATATTTACAGAAATCACTTGGCTACTACACGATACACCTGTTAGGCATTACGATTATTATTACGACCAAATTGTTTGTTCTGGCGAATTGATGAGCAGCTGCATCATTAGCCATTATTTACAACAAATAGGTATTCACAATTCATGGCTTGATGTACGTGATGTACTGCGTACCGACAATACCTTTAGAGACGCCAATATACAATGGGAAAAAAGTGCGCAACTTGCTGCGGCAAGCATTGATTTAAACAGCATTACTGTTACGCAGGGCTTTATTGGTGCTACCGACGAAAATGAAAGCACCACACTTGGCAGAGAAGGCAGCGACTATACCGCAGCTATATTTGCATCCTTACTTAAAGCTACCTCCGTGACCATTTGGAAAGATGTAACAGGGGTAATGAATGCAGATCCTAAACAATTTTCTGACGCCGTACTGATTAACCAACTCAATTATGACGAAGTGATAGAAATGGCTTATTACGGTGCTCAAGTAATACACCCCAAAACCATCAAACCACTACAAAACAACCACATACCTTTGTATGTAAAATGCTTTTTGGATAGCAGTTTACCGGGTACCATTATCAACAATCAACCGGTACAAAAACTCCCCCCCATTATTGTAGTCAAAAACAATCAGGTAATACTCCATTTACAAACCAAAGATTTTTCGTTTGTAGCCGACGAACACATGATTGAGCTCTATCAGGCATTTAACCAATTGCATGTTCGCCCAAATATGATTCAAACAGGTGCCATTAACGTGCAAATTTGCGTAGACGACTTACCGGAAAAAATACATTTACTTGCGAGTAGCATTGCCACTACTTTTGATGTTCAAATAGAAAAAGAGTTGCATTTAATTACCATCCGGCACTACGACAAAGCCAATAGAAAAGCTTTTACCTATGGCAAAAAGGTTGTTTTAGAACAAACATCCGCCCATACCTGGCAATTGGTGTATCAATAAAAACTGAGTCAAATTAACTGGAAAGCGCCCTAGTACGGGAAGCTATTCTACTGCTGATTGTTGTTTCACTGATGAAGGGCTGCCGCGACGGTGGCAGTGTAGCCCACAGCTACCAACAACCAACGGGCGATTGGTAGCGAGGACTACCGCCAACCGGCCGGATATGCAGTTGCAGTAAGGTAGAATGTTTACAGCCCCAAATGAATACAACAAATGTTAAATTATTAAAACCAGTTACAAAACAACTGTTACATAACTTACCGACAAGTATTTTTGCAAAAATTGATAAACCATTTGCCTTAATGGCTGTTAATTGCTTCAACAAAAGCCTTAATTGATATTATTTACCAAATCTGCAAGGCATTTTTCAAGCAATGCAATATCCAAATACCCACCTCTTTATGCGATTAAATTATTTGCTTTTTGTTTTATTGACCTGTATTTTTTTAGTTCCCTATAGTACATACGCTCAAAACAAATACACTATTAGCGGCACAGTCAAAGACAAATTAACCGGAGAAATGCTAATTGGCGCATCCGTAAAAATTGCCGAAACCGGAAAGGGGACTAATACAAATGCGTATGGTTTTTTTTCGCTTACATTAGTTTCGGGCTCCTATAACTTGCAAATTGCTTATGCAGGTTATGAAACGCTAGCCCAAACAGTTACACTAGATAAAAACACGTCGCTTGTAGTTGAATTAACTTTAGCCGGAACTACCTTGAAAGAAGTGGTGGTGAGCAGCAAAAAAGCAACTGAAAACCTGACTAAACCCATCATGGGGGTAGAAAAATTGAACATGAAAGAAATCAATCAATTGCCGGTGCTGTTTGGCGAAAGAGATATTCTGAAAAGTATGCAATTACTACCCGGCATCAAAAGTG
>JAIXOS010000032.1 GCA_027486695.1 Chitinophagaceae bacterium
AAAGCGAATGGTTATCGTGAGTGGGGGATTGTAGATCCCCAACGCAAACCACGAGCACTCTACAAGGCCTTCCAAACGGAATTATCACCCGTATTGGTAACCATAACAGACAATCAAATCGTCATCCAAGCCAAAGCCGATTTTCCTTCTTATACCCTTATCAATTACAAATTATTGGTAAAAACCGATACCGATACCAAAGAGTATCCCATAAAAACGTTGCAACCCGGTAATATACATAAAATAAATATTGACAAACTCCCGGCCAATGCACATTTAGTTATTCAAAATACCAAAGGTATTACCGTGTACGATAGTGCGTTGTTTAATAAATAATTCGGTTATTATTAATATGAAAAAAATCATCAACATCCTATTATTGCTCTCTTACTCTTCCTTAATGGCGCAGGTAGCTCCACCAAGTACTAGCGAGCTTGCTTTTGCTAAGCGGGAGGCAGAGGCCACCAAATTAGCCTTGCAATTAATTAAACAAATGACGTTGCAGGAAAAAGTGTTGCAATTGCTCAATTATATTGGAAATGGGTTACCCCGATTGGGTATTCCCAATATGGCGAGTGGCGAAACTTTACATGGTGTGGTATCTGATGGGTGTACAAGTTTTCCGCAGTCGATAGCTATGGCAGCTAGTTTCGATACTGCACTGATGAAGCAAGTTGCTCAAATAATTGCCAAAGAGGCGAGAGCCGTTGGTTTGCATCAAACGTTTTCACCCATGTTGGGGGTAGCCCGCGATCCTCGGTGGGGCAGGGTGGAGGAGTCTTTTGGTGAAGATCCTTTTTTGGTTACCCAAATGGGTGTTGCCTACATCAATGGTATTCAGGGTGAGGGAGCCAATCGCTTGTCCAACAACAATATCATTGCTACCCCCAAGCATTTTGTGGCCGATGGCGAACCTTGGGCGGGTATGAATGGCGAAGGTTTTGAAACGTCTGAGCGGGTGCTGCGCGAAGTATATTTCCCAGCTTTTGAAGCGGCAATCACACAAGCCAAAGCCCAATCCATCATGCCGGCACACCATACACTCGATGGTATTCCTTGCCATGCCAATACTTGGCTGTTGAATAATGTTTTACGCAAAGAATGGAAATTCAATGGTTTCGTTACATCCGATATGGACGATATTTTAAAAATTGCCAACGGTGGTGGATATGGTGGATATAAATATGCGAAGGACTCTTTGGGGGCGTGTATTGCAGCTTTAAAGGCAGGTGTGGATATGGAATTAATTGGCCGACATTACAAAAAGCTGCCTTTAGCAGTGGCCGACGGCCGTTTGCCAGAACAAGTAATTAATCAAGCGGTAGAGCGTGTATTACGTGCCAAAATTTTATTATTAGGTATTGGCAAATCGGTTGTTGCAGCTTCGCAGGTAAAAGATGCTACCAAAGAGGCCATTGTTACTTACAAAGGCGGCGATGATGTATGGGCCAAATTGGTGGCCGAAGGTAAATTCGATACTCCGGAAAGCGGTAGAAATCCCCAATGGAAACAAATTGTAAGTCAACCATTGCACGATAGCTTGGCTTTGAAAGCTGCGCAAAAAACAGTGGTGTTGCTGAAAAATCAAGCACAAGTGTTGCCACTGCAAGTTGCCAAAACACAAAGGGTGTTGGTGGTGGGGCCTATTGCTAATGTCACCAATTTGGGTGGCTATGCTACCGGGAAACCCAAAATGTATGTATCTGTGGTACAAGGTATTAAAGAATTATTGGGGGCAAAAGCGCAAGTTTCCTATCAAGAAGGTTGCACTATGCCGCAATCCCAGCGTTGGTACAACAATATTGCTACTTCGGCAAAAGTAGCTACAGAAGATAGTTTGTTGAAAGCAGCGGTGGAAGCTGCACAAAATGCAGAGGTGATTATAGCTGTGGTTGGACATACCCGCCAACATTTGGGCGAAAATTTAGATAGAGACGACTTAGGGCTTATTGGCAACCAACAAAAATTAGTTGAAGCCATGCAAGCTACAGGCAAGCAAGTAGTTGTGGTGTTCAATTCCGGAGCCCCTATTTCTGCCCCTTGGATTGATGCTAACATCAAATCTATTGTGCAGGTTTTTTACAACGGACAATTTACGGGTACCGCAGTGGCTCAAGTGCTATTTGGAGTGGTTAACCCGGGTGGTAAAATGCCGATGACTACTGCCCGAAATGTAGGACAAGTACCCTGCTATTACAACCATCCGCCTTTTACAGGACCGGTGAACTATTATGGTTCCAAGGGCGAACCTATTTATCCTTTCGGACATGGATTGAGCTATACCACTTTTCAATACAGCAACTTGAAGGTGGTAGGAGGTAGCATTAATAACAATCAACCAGTTACAATTCAGTGTACAGTTGAAAATACGGGCAATGTAACCGGCGATGAAGTAGTACAATTGTACATACACCAAGATTATACTTCTGTAGTGCGGCCTGTTAAGGAGTTGAAAGCATTTCAACGCATCAGTCTATTGCCAAAAGAAAAGAAAACGGTATCGTTTAAGTTGAAACAAAACCAAGTTAAGTTTTGGAAAAAGGAAGGATGGACAATTGAACCCGGCGAAATTGACGTGTTCATTGGGTCTTCATCAAAAGATATTCGACTAAAAACCAAAGTAATCAATAACTAAAATCGACACTGATTTTCAATGATGTAATGCTTGAATTATAACGGCTACATGGTAGCCTGAGGATGGGTATGAGTCAAAAGCCGGGAACAATTGTTAAGCTGTAATGGTATTGGTGCCGTTTAGTAGTATTGCTACTAAGTTGTTACTAATAAAGTATTGAAATAGA
>JAIXOS010000129.1 GCA_027486695.1 Chitinophagaceae bacterium
CCACATAAAATTTGCCATCGGCATTAACCAAGGTTAATTTTTTACCGTTGAACTCAAGGAACTTTTCGGTAGTCATAAAAAAGGTTTTAAAAATGGAAAGGCAGTTACCCCGCTTGCGAAAACATAACATGCGCCGTGGGCCAGCGTAGAAGTTTACGGGGTAACTGCCTTAAAATATCTTTAGTAAAATGGGTGCTGTAATCATTGTTATATTTTCGCACCACAAACATAGCCTTTGTAAACTAATTTACAAAGGCTAAACAAAAAGTTTACAAGAAAAATTAAATATTTATTTATTTTTCAAGTGTTCCAAAATGGCTTTTTGGGTTTTTAGTAATTCTTTTTGACGCTCTTCCTCTTCTTTAGTGGGGAAAAAGCCACAAAACAACAGGCCAATAACAGGACTAAATACAAGGGAAATAAGCATAGCACCAAAAAAACCAATTGTTCTTTGCGTTCCAACAGCAAATGAAACTACAAGGGTTAAAAAAATCCAGATAATACTTAAACCAATAGCATCCATAACATACTTTTTTTTGATTAGCAATATGTAAATGTAGTACAAATATGCATTTGCTATATTCAAAAAAACAAGGGCTATGCCGCCCCTGCTTCTTCCCTAATAGTAGCCCGCATATCGTAAGCATCATCTAGTTGTTTTAAACTAACGCTTGTGGTAATGCCTTGCTCTAGCTTACCAAGCAATGCATTCATAACGTCGGCATTTCTATTAAGTGCATCGGCATTGTATTGTATGGCTTGTTCGTTGCGCTGTAGTAAACTAGTTATCGCATTGTTATTATCAGTGTTAGCCTTTGGCGTAGCATTGCCTACCAAGCCTCCAGTTGCAAAAGCTTTCACAACTATTTGCTGTTGTATTACCTTGGCATAATCGAAGCTTTGGTACGGTCGGTTTTTCCAAATCGGTACCACCTTACCACCTTTGGCAAATCCCGGTACCCCAATAGCGGCAAAAGTAGCGTCGCCGCCTAGTGCCGCTTGCTGTTTTTTGTTCAAAATAACTTCATCTGTACGCACTGTTGCCAACACATTATCGCCATTGGGCTGTGTAGGAATATTGGGCGTGGCCGTTATTTTGCCATTTGGGAGTACTTTACCACCATCCGCAAATTTTTGTGAGGCAATTACGGCAATCTGTGCTGCTGTAGTAGCTATTGCAAAAGCTATTTGAATGCCTTTTAAAATGCCAGTAGGGTCGATAGTAGGGGCTGCCAAAATTGAAGTAATGGCCAATGCTCCATTTACTACGGCTTGCGCAATGGCTATTTTTTTGTTGCGTTCATTTTGCTTTTTGGTAAGTTCTTCCTTCCTTTTTTCGTCCTCTGCATCAAGGGCAGCATTGCGTTTGCGCGCTTCAATTTCGCTGATTGATTTTGCTTTGGCTAGTGCATCGTTGCTTCTGCGCCTTTTATCGTTGGCTTTCATTTGCCTATCTAGCTCGGCATTTTCGCGGGCGGTTTGTGTTTGGTTAAATTGGTCGAGTATGCCCAAAGCTTGCTGCACAAATCCCAACACTTGGTTAATCTTTCCCGTCCAATAGGCCATATCAGATTCCCCATCTTTCTGTTTAAACAAACTGTTTGCCCCTTGAATTAATTTATTGATGGTATCGTTAACTGAAACAAGTTCATTGGCTGTTTTTTTTGCACTTTCAACCCTAGCACTATTGATTGCGGTATCATACCTGTTATTAATTGCCTTTTTCTTTTTTTCTGCTTCTGGATCATCATCCGAAATGGTGGCTAATTCCAATTTTCGCTTTGCTTCCATTTGCTGAATTAACAATTCAAGCTCTTGCTTATTGCGTTCCGTAACAGCGGCAATTAGTGATTTTCTTTTTTGCTCTAAATCTTCAAGTTCAAATTGAAGTTCCAGCTTCGCCAATGCTTTTTTTGCCTCTAGTTGCTCTTTACTTCCTTCGGGGGATAAAGCCACTTTGTTTTTTGCATCCGTTAAAGCAGCTTGCCTTTTAAAGTCGGCCAACAGCTTTTCATTTTCTACCAATTTTTCACGCTTGCGAATGGCATCGTCAATTTCTTCTTTGGTAATGTTTTTTTTGAATACCAATAAATCGGCTTCTGCTTTTTTTACTACGCCGGAATAGTCTTCGGCATTTTGCAATTGCTGCCTTTTGCCTTCTAAATCAATGAGGCCAATATTGATTTCGTATTGCTTTTTGTCTACCTCGCCATTGGCATAGCGTTGGGCTTCGGATTGTTTTTTACGCTCAAAAAAATCGGCAGTTAGTTTTTGTTGATTCTCGTACTCGCTTGCGGTGTCATCTTCAAACTGTTTTTTACGCTTTGCTTCTTGCTCTTTGGCTGCTTTGTCTTGCAAAAAGGCAATGGCTCTATTTTTTTCAGTTTCGAGTTCAAGGGTTTTAATGCCAAATTTGGTAGCTTCTTTAATAAGCGTGTTGTACTTATTGGTAATGCGGGCAATTTCGCTTTCGTCTTGCGTTTTGCCTACTTGCTCTAGTTCTAGCTTGAAGGCTTTGAGTTTTTCGAGTAGTGCTTTGCCTTTTTTATCCTCTGCATCGCCAAAGGGATTGACAGCAGGATCATTGCTTTTATTGCCAGTTCCTTTTTTGGCTCCTGGTATTTCAAGCAATGCTTTGCCATTTTTTACATCTTGGTCAAACTTTTCTTTTAAAACTTTGATTTCGTCTTTGATGGCTGTAATACTTTCTTTTCTATTTTTTGTACCTGTTTCTACATTACCAATTACAGAAGCAGATAAAACACCACCGCTTGTAAGTACATTGTATAGTTTTTCATACCATCCTACATTGTCTTGAATAGAACTGTTTTCAACTTCAATTTGCTTATTGTACAACTCTTGCAACTTGCTCATGTAGGCTTGCGCCAATGCTTTTTTACCCAATACCTCTATGTATTGGTTAATGATGTCGGCACCTTGCTTAGTAGTTACATTTTCGAGCGTTAGCTTTTGAATATACTCAGGCATTTGCGCATTGATGGCATCAATGGCTTTTTTGCGCTCTTGCTTACTTTTGGTTTCATCTTGTGCAATGGATAATAACGCCGATAAATTGACCTTTTCGTCTACCAAAGATTTGTTGGCATTGGCTTGAATTTCGGCAAAGTCTTGCGCTGCTTTTTGTGCTCCTGTATAACTTTCGGGTATGGCATTCAATGCAATAGCTAGTGCCCCAATAGCCACCACCAATAAACCAATAGGCCCTAAACCAACACTCATGGTAATAGCCCAAAGCCTTTGCGCAGCAGTAGCCGCCGTTATTTTACCGGTTAGTAAATTAGTTACTACAATCAACGCACTTTGACTAGCAATTGAAATAACATCCCAAGCATTTTTGGCTTTGGTAACTACCGTGTTTTTAATGGTTTCGGCAGTATTCAAAGCCAATGCATAGCCCGATTTAAGATAGGCAGCATTCATCAATGCCAAACCTGCCACTATCAGATAAATGGCAGTTTGGTTTTCCTTCAACCAGTTGGGCACTTCTTTTAAAACGGCAATGAAGTTGCGCAATCCCGAAACACTAGCTGCAAAAAAGTCGGCCAATGATCTTGATTGAATAAAGCTTTCAAAATCCTTTTTCAGTTTTTCAAGTTGGGCAGCAAGGTTGTTGTTTTTCTTGTTGAATTCTTCTGTGATAGAAGAATTGCTTTTTAATGCCTCGGTAGCAATGCCCACTTTGCTGGCTAGCAGTTCATGGTTTTTGCCGAGTTTGCTCAATACCTCGCCTGCTCCGCTTCCATCAGCGTCGAGCTCCTTCAGTATTTTACTGAAAACAATGTTGTTGCTGCCTGCTTTTTGCGCTCCTTCTGCTACTAATTGGAAAGCCGCTAGCATGTCTTTGTTTACCAACTCTTTGAAATCTTTGGCAGATAGCTTGGTTACTTTGGCAAATTTCTCTGGCTCTGAACCTATTTTTTGGAATATTTTGGTAACAGCCGTTGCGCCTCTTTCTGTTTCAATACCCAACTCTTGGAAGGTAGCTGCAAGCCCCAAAATTTGGCCACTACTTACGCCAAAAGTTTGCGATATACCTGCTATACGGTTGGCAATATCGGTTACTACCGGAGCAGTAGCCAAGCCTTCAGAACCAAGGGTGTTGAGGGCGTTACCTATTTTACCAACATCATCGCCATAATTGCCCGTTTTAATGTCTTGCAAGTTGTTGCGCAATACCGATAAAGTAGTGGTAATTTCTTTAGCACCACCGCCAAATTCATCGCCCAATGCCACTACAATTTGGTCGATGGCGGCTACATTCTCTTTATTGGCTGCTTCGCCAATTTGCCCCAATCCAACGGCTATTTCTCTCAGATCGGCGGCTTGTGTACGGGTGTCAATTTTTTTCAATTCGCTATTTAGCTTGGCTACACTTTCGGCACTTAGTCCTGTGCTCTTTTCTATATCGCTCAAGCTATCAGATAATTTGGCATTGCCCGTCACAATACCGCTTAGGTAACCGCCAATTGATTCCGCTACTGATGTTACGGTGTTGCCAACCACAACGCCAAAAGCTACTGTTTTGGCTTCCTGCATCCAACTTTTTTGCGCCTTTTCTACGCTCGAAAACTCCCCGCGCAAGTTGTTTAATTGCTCGCTTGCTTTTTTAAATGAATCAAATTTTTCGGCATAGCCTGGCACATCCTGACTCATGTTTTTGAGCTGGTTGCGCAAGCTTGTAACATAACGCTCCAACTGATTGAACGATGGCGACAATCCTTTGTCTATTTGCTCCTTAATGGTATCCTGGGCTTCTTTGTTTTTTTTCAGTTGGCTGTTAAGGTTGTTGATGCGCGTACCTAGTTCGGTATATTTTTGCTCCAATGCGTCTACATTTTCGCCCGCTTTTTTACCTTCTTCAATTTTTTGTTTTAGTTTTTCTTGCTCTTGCCGTGCTTTGGCAATTTTGGTGCTAAATACATCTGTTTTCGCTTGTAAGCGTTGAAAAGCATCTTCGGCAGCGGCACTATCTATAAATATTTGTACCCGCCTATTTACTACATCTGCCATATTATTTAATCATTAATGCGTTAACAATCATGTCGCCGGTATGCTCGGCAACGATATCTCCCAATTCTTCAAAATCTTTGTCAATACTTGCATTCAGCCAATCCTTGGCTTGCCTAGGGTTACTGATGGGATGCCCACGACTAACGCCTTTGGCCACATACACTGCCGATTTGGGAAAGCGGTACACCACTTTACTTGGCAAATCGCCTTTTAAGCGCATGAGCACTTTCAGGGCTTTGGCGAGTGGTACGGGGTTTCGGCTATAATCGTAATGCTTAATGTTTAGCGCATTGATGGTATTCACCGTAGTGCTTTGGCTTTTGCGTGTCCAGTCTTGCACATCGGCTTTGTATTGTTCAATGTCTTGGTAGTTAAACATGGGCATGTGGTATTAAAAAAGCCCCGGCGGCATTCTCCGGTCGGGGCTTTGTGCTAAATCAAAAAAAAGGGTTTGCGTTTATTTGGTAGCCTCTGGCAATGGCTTTGAATCAGTTTTTTGAGTTGTCGGCCTAGGCGGTACAACATCAACTTCCTTCACCGAAATTTGATTGTCTTCTAAGGCAATCAGTTTTTCGGCTACCTCTTCGGTAATGTCGCTCAACAAACCACAGTATAAACCTTGAATGGTAATACGCTTGTCCCTGTTAAAAGTGCTGTTGTACTTAGCAGCCACTTGGGGATTTTTAAAAAAGTCTGACATAAATACTATTGATTGATTGAAAAATAGGGTTTGCTATTGGCTTATGGTTTTTCGGTAACCGTTCCGCTGTACCAGAATTTTTTGTTTTTCACAGTACCGGTAAGCTTGTACTCTTTCAAACCTTCTTTGGTGGTTTTGCCATCAAATTCCAATTTGATAGTTGGACATACACATGCATCTCCAAACTGAACATATTCTGTAGCATTGATGCAATCCTGATCTTTTAACAACCAAATGTTGTCATTATTCAATTGGGCTTCCAACTGTTCTTGGTGAATAGCGCTATCACCTAGAATGACAGTTTCAAAAGTCCACTCCATACTTTGCGCGCCATCATCGCCAGTGCTAGTGCCTTTACTGGTTACGCTGTGTTTTTTAGACAACAACGAGATAAAACCTTCGTCGGTTGGAAAAGTGTGCGAAGTAGTGATTTTTACTTTATCGCCCAACGCTGTTGGGGTAGCGGTAGGCGTTTTGATACTGGTAAATGTATCAACGGGGGCGAACAAAATCACGTTTTTGTAACCGGCATCTTTGTTTTTGTCGGTTTCTGTTTTGCCCAATTTTTTAAACAAGTTGAGGCTTGCCATGGTATTAAAATATTATTGATTAAAAAATGATGTTTCTATCATTACAACTATTGATTAGCGTTTTTTTACGGCACTAGAACCGGATGCTACAATCAAAGCTTGCAATGCAGCATCTGCTACAATGTCTGCCCGATTGAGCGAAACAAAACCGCCTTTGTCGTTTTTGATGGTTACATTTTCAAACAGCACATCGTATACAACGCCATCCAATTCAAAACTTTTGCTGCCTAGTAATTCAAGCTTGCTTTCGGTAATTGGTTGCTTGGCCGATAGTTTTTCTACCACTTCTTCAAGCTGAGCATTGATAGACTGATAGCCTTTGTTTTCCTCTGCCAAAGTGGTATTGGCTTTTAGTAATTCGCTAACCGTATTTTCGGACGCTTCCAAAGCTGCTTGTAGGGCTTTGTTTTTTTCTATTTCAGCGTCTAGCTTTTTTTGTAAGTCTTCCATGTAGAATAAATTAAAAGGGTTTAAAATAGGCCGCCTGTTACAGCGGCCATTTATTTAATTGGACTAGCTTGTAATGCTAGCAGGGAATTGATCGTTACAAACAATGAATTCAGGCACTTCGAAGTTGAGCGCAGTCCACCAGTCGGCGTAAATGCTTACAGCTCGAGGGCTAAATTGCTGTACCAAAAATGTCTTTTCAGCACCAGCTTTTTTGATTGGATTAATACGATTGGCAGGAATTGAAGCCCAAATCAAATTCATCCCAGCATGGCTTTCTAGACCTTGCACAGAAATATATCCGTAATCAGTTACTGTAGCTAAATCAGATTCTGCCAAATAATTTTTGTTGTACTTTTCACGCTTGCCCTGGCGATATTTAGCCACTAAGTCGTGATCCATAAAAATAAAATCTATTTTACGACGAATTTTTCTGTCAATACCTTTTACAAAGTCTTCAACATATGTGCAGAAATCCGCAGCACTTTCAGGAATAGCGCCTAATGCTAATGCTCCTTTACCTAAATTGATACGACTTCCTTGAGCATAGTCGTAAATAACTTTTGCAAGGCCGTTCATAGAAGTACCCGCAGCACCAGCAGTGCCAGGTGTTGGCGCAGCATATACACCCAATCCATACTCATTTTCCTCTAAATCTTCATCTTTTTTAGGAATGATATGTTGTTCGAGCATATAACGAACTAAAGGCCACTTACTACGGTCTGGCTCTGGGATATTGTCCATAAATCCCATGTATGTTTTTGAAATATCGTCTGGGTACTCCTCTTTATCAATTTTTATCTGATACAAAGGGAACTCGTTGGGCTTGAAAACGAGCGGCCCGATTGGTGTAAATCCTTTTTGAAAGGGCTGCACTATTCTTCCCATAGAAGCCAATGTGCCACGATAAATGGTATCGTCTGTAGGCATTCTAGTAAAAAAAGCAGCTGTTTCTTGCTGTTTGTACAGCATGTTCCGCAAGGTCTTGGCGTTATCTCCACCTCCCTTGTAAAAAGCGCCAAACTGGGCTACTATTTGAGAAACATCTAATGACATGATAATTGTATTTAGTGGTGATTAAAATGATTGTTTGTTTTGATTAAAGCTTCGCCATCAATTCTTTCTGAAATGCAAACTCCATAGCTTCAGTTTCTACTATTGGAAACTTATCGCCTGCAACCGCTTCGGGAGTGATGGTACCGGCATCGCTTTTTTTAAGTGTTGCTACTTGCTCAGTTAAGTTGGCAATGGTGGCATCTCGCTCGGCAATAGTGGCATTGGCTGTGGCCAAGCTACCTTCTGCAGTGGTAGCACGATCAGTTAATGACTGCACTTCGGCTTGGGCTGTTGCCCCGCTTTCTAAAGCTGCTTCTACAACGGGCAATTCTACGCCTTGCAAAAAAGCCCCCTTTTGAATGTCGGCTGGTTCTTGCGCCCAACCTAAAACACCTGCTAATTTTGGATATTTCATATAGTACTAATTAAAAAAGTTTACTCAATTGTTCTACCCTGTTTACCACATAATCC